>JAYVYA010000091.1:0-14965 GCA_043784745.1 Hyphomicrobiales bacterium | reverse complement strand
TGATTGATCGGGGCCCCGAACCACAAAAGCCCGAATATTCAAGGCCGCATTCTTCATTGTCAGGCAAGGCGGCCTGAATTTGGAGACCTTGCTTCGACCCCTACCTCCCCCATACCCACCACACCACCCCCGCCGCAATCACCCACAGCGCAAAATTCCCCCATCGTGCCCGCCGCGCCTCCGCCCGCCCAATCGCCTCCACCGACTCGGCTGACAGCGCAAACCCCCGCCCGATGCTGTCCTCCAGCGCCGCGCCCACGCTCAAGGCCCGCTCCACCAGCCCCGGCAGGTGGCTCACCAGCCCGCCGAACCCGGCGATTCCGGCCCCGGCATCCCGCAGCTTGCCCAAAGGCCCCAGATTCTCCTCAATCCACGCCCGCACCACCGGCTCGCTGGTCGCCCACATGTTGAGCTGCGGGTCCAGCGTGCGGGCGACGCCTTCGACCACCACCATGGTTTTTTGCAGCATCACCAGTTCGATCCGGGTTTTCATGTCAAACAGGCCGGTGACTTCAAACAGCAAGGTCAGCAGTTTGGCCATGGAAATCTGGTCGGCGGTGCGCGAGTGGATCGGCTCGCCGATGGCGCGGATGGCCTGGGCAAAATCCTCCACCCTGTGGGTGCGCGGCACGTAGCCGGCATCAAAATGCACCTGCGCCACGCGGCGGTAGTCGCGGGTGATGAAACCGAACAGGATTTCGGCCAGAAACCGCCGCTCCTTGGCCCCCAGCCGCCCCATAATGCCAAAATCCACCGCCACCAGACGGCCCTCGCCATCCATGAACAGATTACCTTGATGCATGTCGGCATGAAACAGCCCGTCGCGCATCGCGTGGCGCAGGAAGCACTGGATGATGTGGCGGCCCAAAGCTGGCAGGTCACGGCCCGTGGCAGCCAGGCGCGGCAGGTCGGAGAGGGGAATGCCCTCCACCCATTCCAGCGTCAGCACGTCCCTGGCCGTGCGGTCCCAGTCGATTTTTGGCACACGAAAGTCCGCGTCCTGCCCGACATTTTCGGCAAATTCGGAGGCGGCGGCGGCTTCCAGCCGGAAATCCATCTCCATTTTTACCGAGCGGGCGAGGGTATCGACCACCTCCACCGGTTTTAGCCGCGCCGCATCGGGCATAAACTTTGCCGCAAGACGGGCGGCAAAATACATGTCGCCGAGGTCGCGGCCAAAGCGGCGCTCCACCCCGGGGCGCATGACCTTGACCGCCACTTCCGCTCCCGTATCGCGCAGCCGGGCCCGGTGGACCTGCGCGATGGAGGCGGCAGCGATGGGCTGGCTGAATTCGCTGAAAACATCCGCCACCTTGCGCTCCAGCGCCGCCTCGATGATGGCAATGGCGACATCCTGCGGGAAAGGGGCCATCCGGTCCTGCAAATGGCCGAGCTCGCGCACAATATTAGCGCCCACCACATCCGGGCGGGTGGAGAGAAACTGGCCAAGCTTGACATAGGAGGGGCCGAGCCGGGCAATGGCGATCGCCAGCCGGTTAACGCCGGTGGCAGTGCCGCGCCGGGCGATGAGTTTTGCAAACGCCAGCGGCAGGCGGGCGGGCGCCGGCACAAGGCTGGCATCGAGGCCGGAAAACACGCCTTCCCGCGCCAGCACGAAACCGGCATGGGCAAGGCGGGCGAGGTGGCCGGTATCGGCGAGAATGCCCAAGGCTAGAGCTTCCAGCCGGAGTGAATGGCGACGACACCGCCGGTCAGCCGGGTGAATTGCGCGCGGCGGAAACCGGCGGCGGCAATCATTTCGGCAAACAGGTCCGGGTCGGGGAACTGGCGGATCGATTCCACCAGATATTGGTAGGGTTGCGCGTCCCCCGTTACCATCCGCCCGATGGCCGGAATGGCCTTGAACGAGAAGGCATCATAGAACCGGTCCAGCCCCGGCACATCGACCATGGAAAATTCGAGACACAGAAACCGCCCGCCGGTTTTCAGCACCCGGTACGCCTCCGTCAAAGCCGCCTCAATGCGCGGCACATTGCGGATGCCAAAAGCGATGGTGTAGCAGTCAAACGCCTTGTCCGGCAAAGGCAGGCTCTCGGCATTGGCCTCGACAAAGGTCAGCTGGTCAAACAGGCCGCGCTCACTGCCGCGCTGGCGGCCGACGTCCAGCATATCCGCGTTAATGTCGAGCACCGTCACCCGCGTCCGGGAACCGCCCGCTTTGGCAACGCGGAAGGCGACATCGCCCGTGCCGCCGGCCACATCGAGATGGCGGAAGCCGGTGCGGCGCGGCTTGACCATGGCCACCAGCACATCCTTCCACACCCGGTGCAGCCCGCCCGACATCAGGTCATTCATCACATCATAGCGCGAAGCCACCTTGTGGAACACGTCATCGACCCGCTCCTGCTTGCCGGAAAGCGGCACTCTGTCAAAGCCAAAATGGGTGATTTGCGGGTCAGGCTGCGTCATGCCGACTATATAGCGCGGGAATGGGCGCATGGCTATGCGCGCTGTGGACGCGGCCATCGCGTTGCGCCCGCCGCCCGCGATGGGCTATACCTTCCCCATGCCCGAGCTTCCCGAAGTTGAAACCGTCCGCGCCGGCCTTGCGCCTGCCATGGTGGGCGCGCGCTTTGCCTGCGTCGAGCAGCGCCGTCCCAACCTGCGCTTCCCGCTGCCAGAGAATTTTCCGGCGCGGCTGGCGGGGCGGCGGGTCGAGGCCCTGTCGCGGCGGGCGAAATATTTGCTGGCGGACCTTGATGACGGCGAGGTGCTGGTGATGCATCTGGGCATGAGCGGATCGTTCCGGATTGACGGGGCGGTGCCCGGCGCTTTCCACCATCCGCGCACGACCCTTGCGGCGCATGACCATATCGTCTTCCACCTCGATAGCGGCACTTTTGTCACCTACAACGATCCGCGCCGCTTCGGCTTCATGGACATGATACCGCGTGCAAAACTTGCCGCCCACAAGCTGTTTGCCGGCATGGGCATCGAGCCCCTGGGCAATGAACTGGAGGGTGCGGTATTGCTGCGCCTGTTTGACGGCAAGGCCGCGCCGCTGAAGGCTGCCCTGCTCGACCAGCGGCTGGTGGCGGGGCTTGGCAATATCTACGTCTGCGAGGCGCTGCACCGGGCCAAACTCTCGCCCGCGCGCGCGGCGGGCAGTTTGACACCCGCCTGCGCCGCTACTTTGGCGCAAGTCATCCGGGACGTGCTGGGCGAGGCTTTGGCGGCCGGCGGCTCGTCCTTGCGCGATCACCGCCAGACCGACGGGGCGCTGGGCTATTTCCAGCATTCCTTCCGGGTCTATGACCGGGAAGGGGAAGCCTGCCCCGATCCAGGGTGCAGGGGACAGGTAGAGCGGCTGGTGCAGTCGGGGAGATCGACTTTTTGGTGCCGGGGCTGCCAGCGGTAGGGGCCTCGGGATTGATCCGCCCGCTCCTGTTTCAGGCTGCACCTCAAAAGCTCTTGCTTGGAATAGCTGCACAAATCCTCTATCCCACCTCTCCAGACTGGCAGCTTCGCCTCTGCGCCCCACATCAGGCTTTATTGACCCATGAACGACCAGACCCAAAAGACCGGGCCGGACTATTCGGCCTCGCTGTTCCTGCCCGCCACCGAATTTCCGATGCGCGGCGGCTTGCCGAAGAAAGAGCCGGAAATTCTGGCGCGCTGGGCGGAGCAGGATTTGTATGGTGCCTTGCGCAAGGCGGGGGCGGGGCGGCCCAAGTTTGTGCTGCATGATGGCCCGCCCTACGCCAATGGCAACATCCACATTGGCCATGCGCTCAACAAGATCCTGAAAGATGTGGTGGTGCGCAGCCAGCAGATGCTGGGCAAAGATTCCAATTACGTGCCGGGCTGGGATTGCCACGGCTTGCCGATCGAATGGAAAATCGAGGAGGAGAATTACCGCAGCAAGGGCAAGCCCAAGCCCGATTTCTCCGACCCCGCCGCCATGGTCGCCTTCCGGCAGGAGTGCCGGGCCTATGCGGAAAAGTGGGTTTCGATCCAGCGCGAGGAATTTATCCGCCTTGGCGTCGTGGGCGACTGGCAGCACCCCTACACCACCATGAGCTTTGCCGCCGAGGCGACGATTGCGCGCGAAATCATGAAGTTTGCGGAGAACAGGCTGCTGTATCGCGGGTCAAAACCGGTGATGTGGTCGGTAGTGGAACAGACGGCGCTGGCCGAGGCGGAGGTGGAGTATGAGGATTATGTCAGCGATACGGTATGGGTGGCGTTTCCGGTGAAAAAGGCCCCATGCGAGATCGGCATCGTCGTCGATCTCGTTCCGGCCAGCGCGCCTCCTGAGTTTGTCCCGCTTCTGTCCAGCGCTTCAATCGTGATCTGGACGACGACGCCGTGGACTATTCCTGGCAATCGGGCGATTTCCTATTCTAAAAAGATTCGCTACGGGCATTATATCGTTACCGCCAACGAGCGTTCTTTCGGTCCAATAGTGGGCAGCCGATACATTATCGCCAAAGCATTGGCGAAGGTGTTTGCCGATGCTGCGAAAATTTCGATTGAATTTGTGCAAGATGTCTATGCGGAAGCTTTTGTGGAAGCTGTCTGCTCCCACCCTTTCGCAGGCACCATCCCTGGCTACGAGTTCGACGTGCCTTTGCTCGATGGCGATCACGTCACCGACGATACCGGCACAGGCTTCGTCCATACCGCGCCCGGCCATGGCCGCGATGACTATGATATTTGGACGAAAATGCGCAGCGAGCTGATGACTAAAGTTTTATATGCGCCCTCCCCAGATGGCAGAGGAGCAGATGTTCATTCCATGAAATCTATCGAGGATTTAATTGCATCGCGTCTGAAAAAGATAATCCCTTTGGAAATCCCCTACACGGTGGACGCCGACGGCGCCTTCACCGACGAAGCGCCGGGCTTTGGCCCCACCGCCACAAACGGCCTGCCCGCGCAGGTCATCACCGCCAAGGGCGACAAGGGCACGGCCAACGAAGTCGTCATCGCCGCGCTGATTGCGGCGGGCAACCTTGTGGCGCGCGGCAAGCTGAAGCACCAGTACCCGCACAGCTGGCGCTCAAAAAAGCCGATCATCTTCCGCAACACCCCGCAATGGTTCATTGCGATGGATAAAGGATTTGCTCTGGCGTCCAACCCCTCATCCGGCGCTGCGCGCCACCTTCTCCCGCAGGGGGAGAAGGGATCGGAGCCGTTCTTGCCTCCTCCCCCTGCGGGAGAAGGTGGCCCCCTTGGGCCGGATGAGGGGTTCGAGCGCAGCGAGGCCCGGGCCGCCCAACTGCTTCAGTATGCACGCGAGATGCGTAGCGACCAGACCGAGGCGGAGACAGCGCTTTGGCACATGCTCCGTGACCGCCGTTTCAGCGGTTACAAATTCAGGCGGCAAGTGCCAATCGGTGAATATATCGCTGATTTCATTTGTTATTCTGAACGGTTGATTGTCGAGGCTGACGGTAGCCAGCATGGCAAGAATGCCCATGACGGCAAGCGCGATGCGTGGCTGAAAGCGGAAGGCTTTCGTGTCCGGCGGTTCTGGAACGCTGACATCCTGCGCGACCAGGCGATGGTGGCAGATACGATCTGGGCTGATTTGGCGGGGGAGACTTTGCCCGCCGCGTTTGAGGCGTCCGAAAGCGCTGCGCGCTACCCCTCATCCGCCCCAAGAGGGACACCTTCTCCCGCAGGGGGAGAAGGGCAGCGGGCGGACATCCATCCGACCTTGCGCTCGCTGGCGCTGGGGGCAATCCAGCAGACGCAATGGGTGCCGGCATCAGGAGAGAACCGGATCAATGGCATGATTGCCAACCGGCCAGACTGGGTGGTGTCGCGCCAGCGGGCGTGGGGCGTTCCGATCGCGGTGTTTGTCAAGAAGGGCACGCATGACGTGCTGGTGGATGCCGCCGTTAACGCCCGCATCGCTTCGGCCTTTGAGCAGGAGGGTGCGGACGCCTGGTACAAGCCCGGTGCCGCCGCGCGCTTCCTTGCGCCCGAATACGATCCGGAAACCTATGAGAAAATCAACGACGTGCTCGACGTCTGGTTCGATTCCGGCTCCACCCACGCCTTCACGCTGGAAGACCCCGTGCACTTTCCCTCGCTGGCGGGCATTCACCGCAAAGCGGCAGGCGGGCCGGACCAGATCATGTATCTGGAAGGCTCGGACCAGCATCGCGGCTGGTTCCATTCCTCCCTGCTGGAATCCTGCGGCACGCGCGGCCATGCGCCGTTTGACATTGTGCTGACCCATGGTTTCGTGCTCGACGAAAACGGGCGCAAAATGTCAAAATCGCTCGGCAATGTCGTGGCACCGGAAACGGTAATCCGCGAGGCCGGGGCCGACATTTTGCGGCTGTGGGTGTGCAGCCAGGATTATTCGGATGACCTGCGCATCGGCAAGACGGTGCTGGCGACGGTGACGGAAACCTACCGCAAGCTGCGCAACACCATCCGCTGGATGCTCGGCACGCTGGCGCATCTCGCGCCCGCCGACACAGTCGATCTGGCCCATGCGCCGGAACTGGAGCGGGTGATGCTGCACCGGCTGGCCGAAATCAATGCCGGGGTGAGCGAAGCCTATGCCGCCTTCGACTACAAGCGCGTGATTGCGCTGGTGTCGCCGTTCATGACCGGCGATCTCTCGGCGTTTTATTTCGATATCAGGAAGGATGTGCTGTATTGCGACCCGCTGTCCAGCCCGACCCGCAAGGCGGCGCTGGCGACGATTGCAGTGATTTGCGACAGCGTGCTGAAATGGCTGGCACCGATGCTGGTATTCACCTGCGATGAGGCGTGGACCCTGTTCCGCCCCGGCGATGCAGGCTCGGTGCATCTGGCGCAATTGCCAGCGGGGCTGGAAGGGCACCTGAACCCGGAACTGGCGGAGAAATGGCGCAATATCCGCCGTATCAGGTCGGTGGTGACAGGGGCCATCGAGCTGGAGCGCGCCAACAAGAAAATCGGCTCCTCACTGGAGGCGGCACCGGTGGTGCATATTTCCGACGCCAGGCTGAATGCGGAATTGCACGGCGTCGATTTTGCCGAAATTTGCATCACCTCCGACATTGTGATTGACACGACAGGCAATGCACCCGCCGAAGCTTTCCGGCTGGCCGATGTGCCGAGTGTGGCGGTTGTCGTCCACCGCGCCGAGGGCATCAAATGCGCCCGCTCGTGGAAAATCTCGCAGGAAACCGGCAAGGATGCAGAATTCCCCGATATAACCCCGCGCGACGCGCAAGCCCTGCGCGAGCTGAAGGCCGCAGGCAAATGGGCGTGAGGACGCGGCTGGCCGGTGCGCTGGTGGCCTTCGCCATGCTGGCCCTCGACCAAGGCCACAAGGTCTGGATGCTTTTCAGCTATGATATCGCGGACAGGCAGCCAGTGGCCCTTGCGCCGTGGCTGGATCTGGTGCTGGCCTGGAACCCCGGCATCTCCTACTCGCTGTTTTCCGCCACCACCGAAACCGGGCGCTGGCTTTTGCTGGCGGTCGCGCTGGTGGCGACTCTGGCACTGTCGGTCTGGCTGTGGCAGGCCAAAACCATGCCGCTGGCTTTGGGTCTTGGCCTGATTATCGGCGGCGCGCTCGGCAATGCCTGGGACCGGTTTGCCTATGGCGCGGTGGCGGATTTCTTCCATTTCCACATCGGCAACTTTTCCTGGTATATTTTCAACCTCGCCGATTGCGGCATTGTTGCCGGGGTGGGGCTTTTGCTGTATGACAGTTTTTACGGATCATCCGGGGCGAGCAAGCCAGCAGGGTGAGCAACTCTCCCCGATTGCCCCGAAATTGCCGCGATGGCGTGGGATGGAGCGGCGAGTTTCAAACCGGTTGCGCCGGAAAACGAGGATTGCCTGATGCCAAAACCCGCTGCTGCTTTGCGCCCCTTGCATGCTTGTCTGCTGGGTTTTGCCATGGCTGGTGCCCTGACTATTGCAAGTGCCGGCCCCGTTCAGGCGCAGGATGACGGGCAGGAATCAATCTGGACCTCCCTGGGCGGCTTGTTTGGCGTTGGCGGCACACCGGCTCCGGATATTGACTACCGCGAGCGCCCGCCGCTGGTGCTGCCCCCCAAAATGACCTTGCGCAACCCGCAGCAGCCCGTCGCCGCCCGCAATGCCGCCTGGCCGGTGGATCCGGATGTGGAAGCCCGCCGCAAGGCTGCGGCTCAATCCAAACTGCCGGTGATTTTTTTAGGGTCGGAGGAAGCCTCGGCCAAGACACCCCAGCGTGAATTGCAGAAAGACCGGGTCGCCGCCCAACGCGGCGTCAGCACGCAATCCCCGGACAATTGTTTCTCCGGGGCCAATAATTGCACGCGCTGGAACCCCAATGAGGGGAAAAACCTGCCAGCGCTACCCGACAAGCTGTTGTCCGGGACTGAACCGAACCGTGAAATATTGACGGATCCGCCGAAGGGCTACCGGCTGGCCACCAAGACCGTCAAGGCGACGGCCGAACCACCCAAGCCGGAACTGGACGAAAACAGCCCGCGCGCCCTCTACCGGCAGAAGCCAAAGACGGACGATTGAATCCGGGCTTGCCTGCGCGTCCTGCCTGAACCCGGCGTGGCGTCAGGCGGTTTAACAAAATTGTCATTTTCCTCCCGCGGGGGGCTGACGCTGCCCGCCTGCAAGCGCTATATCTGTGACCGGGAGGACACGCCAAAATGGCTGGTCCAAGGCTTGCCGCAAGGCAAAGGTCAGGCAGCGCATGAAAATCGCCGGTTCATTCACTGCCAGCGCGCAGCTCAATCCGGCCCCTGTGGTTCCAGCTCAGTCCGGCGGCACGCCCGGCATCAGCCATTTCATGCTGGCCAATGGCATGGATGTGGTGGTGATTGAAGATCACCGTGCTCCCGTTGTTACCCATATGGTTTGGTACCGCAACGGCTCGGCCGATGATCCGCCGATGAAGTCAGGCATTGCGCATTTTCTTGAACATCTGATGTTCAAGGGCACAAAAAACCATGCCAAGGGCGTCTTTTCCAACCATGTCGCCGAACTTGGCGGCCAGGAAAACGCCTTCACCTCCAATGATTACACCGCCTATTTCCAGCGCGTTGCCAAAGAGCATCTGAGCGTGGTGATGGGCTATGAGGCCGACCGCATGGTCAACCTCGTGCTGGACGACGAGACGGTGAACCCCGAGCGCGACGTGGTGCTGGAAGAGCGGCGGATGCGCACCGAGAGCGATCCCGCCGCGCAATTGTCCGAAGCGGTGCAGGCCGCGCTGTTCACCCAGCACCCCTATGGCAAGCCGGTCATCGGCTGGGGCCATGAAATCGAGACGCTGGACCGGCATGACGCCATCACCTATTACGAGCGCTTCTACACGCCGGAAAACGCCATTCTGGTGGTGGCAGGCGATATCGAACCCGCCCATGTGCGCGAACTGGCCAACGCCACCTATGGCCAGCTGACCGCCAGCGGGGCCAAGCCCGTGCGCAAGCGTCCGCAGGAGCCGGCCCCCCGCGCCCACCGCCTCGTGACCCTGACGGACGAGAAAGTAGAGCAGCCGAGCCACCAGCGGATTTACCTCGTGCCCTCGATCCGCACCGCCGGTGAGGGCGAAGCGGGCGCGCTGGAAGTGCTGAGCCATATTCTGGGCGGCGGCTCCACCAGCCTGCTCTACAAGGCGCTGGTGTTTGACCAGAAGCTGGCAGTGACCGCCGGAGCCTATTATGCGGTGGCGGCATTGGACCAGACGCGGTTCTACGTCTATGCCATACCCGCCGAAGGGGTGACGCTGGACCAGCTGGAAACCGCGATTGAGGCGGAAATCGCCAAAGTGGTCTCCCATGGTGTGACCGAAGCAGATCTGGCCCGCGCCAAAACCCGGCTGGTGGCAGACATGATCTATGCCCAGGACAGCCAGGCTTCGCTGGCGCGCTGGTATGGCGCTGCGCTCGCCATTGGCATGAGCATTGCCGACATTGCCGGCTGGCCGGGCCGCATCGAGGCGGTGAGCAATGCCAGTATCATGGCAGCTGCCAAACTTCTGGACCGAAAATCAGCCGTGACCGGCTTTCTGCTCCCCGCCAACCCAGCCGGTGCCGAATGACTGCCCTCAAAAATACCATCCACAGCGGCTCGCGGGCCAGCACCGTGCAAAAGGTGCAGGCCCAGTGCGGTGTCGAAGCCTGGCTGGTTGAAGATTATGCCGTGCCCGTGGTTGCGATGGACTTCGCCTTCCGGGGCGGTGCCTTGCAGGATTCGGAGGGCCGCTCCGGCACCGCCACCATGTTTTCAGCCGTGCTCGATGAAGGGGCGGGGGAGCTGGATTCGGAGGCGTTTCACCGGGCGCTGGATGAGAAAGCCATCGAAATCAGCTTTTCCGCCGATCGCGATGTGCTGACGGGGCACATGCGCACGTTGGCGCGCGAGACCTCAAGTGCCTTTGGCATGCTGGCCCTGTGTCTGAACGAGGCACGGCTGGATGACAGCGCCGTGGAGCGCATCCGGGCGCAATTGATTGCCGGGCTGAAGCAGGAGATCAATGATCCCGATTCGCTGGCGGCCAGGGCTTTCCGCGCCATGGCTTTTACAGGCCATGCCTATGGGTTGCCGGTGCGCGGCGATCTTGACAGCGTGCTGCAGATCACGCGGGCCGACCTCGCGGCTTTTTACAAGCACAGCATGGCCCGCGACAATGTCAAGATCGCCGTAGTCGGCGCGATTGATGCCACAACACTGGCGCGCGAGCTGGACCGCGCCTTTGGCCCCCTGCCGGCTCAGGCCATGCTCGTCTCCGCGCCCTTTGTTTCCATGGCGGGCGTTGGCCAGGTGCAGGTTATGGAGGTTGACCTGCCGCAAACCACCCTGCGGTTTGGCCGCCCTGGCCTGGCGCGGAAAGATCCGGACTTCATGGCTGGCATGGTGGTCAACCATATTCTGGGCGGGGGCGTGTTTTCCGCCCGCCTGTTCAAGGAAGTGCGGGAGAAGCGCGGCCTCGCCTATTCGGTCTACACCCAATTGGCGACCTACAACCACACGCATTTCCTGATGGGTGCCACTTCCACCAAAAACGAGCGTGCGCTGGAATCGCTGGATGTGATCCAGCACGAAATCCGGACGCTGGGGGCAGACGGCCCGGAGGCGGACGAACTCGACAAGGCCAAAAAATACCTCACCGGCTCGTATGCGCTGCGCTTTGACACCTCCACCAAAATTGCCAGCCAGCTGGTGCAATTGCAGCTGGAGGGCTTTGGCGTGGACTATCTCGACCAGCGCAACAGCCTGATTGATGCCGTGACCATGGACGACGCCCGCCGCGTCGCCGCCCGGCTGTTTGGCGATGGTGCGCTGCTGGTGACGGCGGCGGGCCGGCCAGCCGGGATGTAGCGGCATGACCCGCTATAATTCCGCGACAGACTCCACCTCGTAGGTCCACACCCGGAATGATTTCAGGATGTGCGGGCCAAAGGAATTGACCAGCGGGATATCGGCGGCATCGCGGCCGCGCGCCACGACAATGCGGCCGATGCGCGGCACATTGTTGCGCGGGTCAAACGTGTGCCACGCCCCTTCGAGATAAACCTCGATCCAGGCGCTGAAATCCATCGGGTCAACCACCGGCACGCCAATGTCCCCCAGATGGCCGTTGACATAGCGGGCGGGAATGTTGAGGCAGCGGCAGAAGGCCACCGCCAGATGGGCAAAATCCCGGCACACGCCGACACGCTCGTTGAACGCGTCGAAGGCCGAACGTGTGGAGCGGGCCTGCATATAGTCAAATTTGATGTGCTGGTGAACAAAATCGCAGATGGCCTGCACGCGGCCCCAGCCGGGCGGGAGGTTGCCAAACAGGTCCCACGCAATCTGGCTCAGTCTGTCCGTCTCGCAATAACGGCTGCCCATGAGGAAGACGAGGCATTCATCGGGCAAATCCGCCACCGCCATTTCGCGGGCATCGGGACGGGCGGTTTCCAGCGCGCCCGAATCTTCGATGGTCGCATCGCCCCACACCGTCAAATCGCCAGCGGGCGCCACAAAGCGCCGGCAATGATTGCCAAACAGGTCGTGATAGGTGGTGGTTGCAATGATGGGCTGGGTGTAAACCCGCTCGGCCATCCGGATGTCGGCTGCCCTGTCATCATGCACCGACAGCAGGCACACCATGGCTGTTGGTTGCCAACATTGCAGGGTTATTTCATAGCCATAGCGGATCAACATAAAAGATCAGGCAATTATTGCCCTGGGATTGTCAATCCGCGTTTCTGCATCAATTTTTGGCACCCGGTGCCTCAACAGTGCCAAACGAAACAATTTCTGCCTGCGCCGGCCAGGGCAACCTGCCTTACCGGCCCCGCAACCCCGCCATCCGCCGGTCATAAGCCGCCGAGATGCAGGCTGTCGTTGCGGGCACGCTGGCGCAGATTTCGCGCTGGCGCAGCCAGGCCAGCTGTTCGGCGATCATGGCATCGCGCTGGCCGCCATTCAGGCTGGCCAGCGCCGCACCAAACAGGCCAGCCAGCAGCCGGTCTTTGGCGGCAAGTTCCGGGTCCGCACAAATCTGCCGGTCGAGCTCCGCAGACCATCATCACGCTCGACAGTGCGGCCAAGCCGGTCTAGCTTTCAGGTTCTGGAAAATACTCTTGTTCCAAGGGAGAAACCGATGAAATTGCGCCGCCTTCTCGCCCTCGCAGCCCTGCTGGCCTCCACCAGCTTTGCCAGCGCCGAAATGGTCTATCATCGCGGCAATCCCGGTGATCCCGCTACGCTCGACCCGGCCAAAACCTCGACCGTGCCCGAGAGCGACATTTTGATGGATATGCTGGAAGGGCTGGTGACCTATGACGCCAAAGCCAGTCTGGTGCCCGGTGCCGCCGCCAGCTGGACGATCAGCCCGGACGGGCTGGTCTACACGTTCAAGCTCGACCCCAATGGCAAATGGTCGAATGGCGACAAGGTCAAGGCCACAGACTTCGCCTTCTCGCTGCGCCGGATGATGGATCCGGCCACCGGCTCGGGCTATGCCAATGTGCTCTACCCGATCAAGAATGGCGAAAAGGTCAACAAAGGCAGCCTGAAGCCGGACGAGCTGGGTGTGAAGGCTTTGGATGATGCCACGCTGGAAATCACGCTGGAGGCGGCGACGCCCTATTTCCTCGGCCTGCTGGCGCACCAGTCAACCTTCCCGGTCAATCAGGCGGCGGTGGAAAAATTTGGCAAGGATTTTGTTAAGCCCGGCAATCTGGTCAGCAATGGCGCGTTCATGCTGAAAGACTTTACCCCCAACGACAAGCTGGTTCTGGTGAAAAATCCGCATTTTCACGACGCCGCCGACGTGAAAATTGACACTGAGATTTTTTATCCGCTGGAGGACCGGGGCGCGGCCTTGCGCCGGTTCCAGGCCGGCGAAATCCTGGCCTACAATGATGTGCCCACCGACCAGATCAAGTTCATCCGCGCCAATTTAAAGGATGAATTCAGGGTTTCCCCCTATCTCGGCACGTATTATTTCGTCTTCAACCTGCGCAAAAAGCCGTTTGACGATATTCGCATCCGCCATGCCATGTCGATGGTGGTGGACCGCGAGTTCCTCGCCGAGCAAATCTGGGGCGGCACGATGCTGCCCGGCTACAGCTTTGTGCCGCCCGGCATCGGCAATTATGGCACCCCCGCCATGCTGCCCTACAAGGACCAGTCGCCGATTGACCGCGAGGAAAAGGCGGTTGCCCTGATGAAGGAGGCCGGCTACGGCCCCGGCAAGCCGCTAAAGCTCGATATCCGCTTCAACACCTCGGAAAACCACAAGAACACCTCGATTGCGCTGGCCGACATGTGGAAGCCTTTGGGCATTGAGGTGACCTTTACCAATACCGATATCAAGACCCATTATGGCCTGCTGCGCGACAAGGGTGATTTTGACGTGGCCCGCGCTGGCTGGATCGGTGATTATTCCGACCCGCAGAACTTCCTGTTTCTGGGCCAGAGCGACAACAAGGGCCTGAACTATGCCACCTATGCCAATGCCGATTTTGACGCGCTGATGAAAAAGGCCGCTGCCACGACCGACATTGCCGAGCGTGGCAAAATCCTGCTGGAAGCCGACAAGATTTTCATGCGCGACGAGCCGTTTCTGACGCTCTTGACCTACGAGTCGAAGAATCTGGTGTCAAAAAAGATATCGGGCTGGGAACCCAACACGCTGGACCGGCATCTGGCGCGGTATCTGTCGGTGGCACCATAGGGCTTATACCAGCGGCCTTGAAACAAATGCCCGGTAACGGGGCGCGGGTATTGATGAAGGCCGTGTAGCGCCGGTGCGCCTAGCCCACGGCGCGCGACAGGGAATCCAGTTCCGGCGGTTGCAGCAGCAGGTGGACGTGGTTGGGGCCTTGCAGCGCTCGGCCATCAAATCGCGATACAGCGCATAATCCCCCCGCTCCAAAAGCAGCCTTTGCGCCGGTTGCCACGCTAGGTATATGCGTATATCCAAAAGGATAGTGATTTGTTATGCCAGCAAGAGAAGTGATGGCATCAAATTGAAATTTCCGTTTCAGGATTCTTTATGATTTCGCATGCACGCGGGCTCCAACGCAATTTGATCCATTTTGCAGTGATATGGTTGATATTGCTCGCTGCCGGATCGGCCCGCGCCGATTGCGCCTCCGCCAAAGCGCAGTCCTGCTACCAATTCGAGAGCGGTCAGACGGACCAGAGCCGCCACGGTATCTCAGCTTCGGAATATTGCGCGATGTTGGCTGTTGCCGATTGTACCGCTGGGACCAGGGCACCAAGCAACGACCGCCCGTACATCGCGCCGCCGGCACCCATGTCTCTAGCCCCCCCGAAGGATCAGTCGCCGGTAGGCGGCACCAATAGCGTGTTGCCGATGGGCTTGGATACCATTGCTCCCGCTGTTTCATCCGTGAATAGCGAGTACAGCGACGCACTGGAGTTGCGCGGTGTCAAAATTGCTATCCATCGAGATTCGTCAAATTACGATCTATCAGTGGATGGCGCTGAATACGCCGATGGCCGCCGTCGCTGGCCGTAT
>JAYVYA010000090.1:0-3175 GCA_043784745.1 Hyphomicrobiales bacterium | reverse complement strand
CGCCGCCCGTGCCCGAGCCGCAGACCTGGGCCTCGATGCTCGGCGGTCTGGTGGCACTTGCGGCATGGCGGCGCCACCGTATCAATCGCCGAGCAACGGAGCCAGGTAGCGTCCGGTAAAACTGGCCGGGTTCGAGGCCACCTCTTCGGGCGTGCCGCTCGCCACCACCGTGCCGCCGCCGGCGCCGCCTTCGGGCCCCATGTCGATGATCCAGTCGGCGGTCTTGATCACTTCGAGATTGTGCTCGATCACCACCACGGAATTGCCTTGGTCGACCAGCTCGTGCAGCACTTCCAGCAGCTTGGCGACATCGTGGAAATGCAGCCCCGTCGTCGGCTCGTCCAGAATGTAGAGCGTGCGCCCGGTGGCGCGCTTGGCCAGTTCCTTGGCCAGTTTGACCCGTTGCGCCTCGCCGCCCGACAGGGTGGTGGCTTGCTGGCCGACCTTGACATAGCCAAGGCCGACGCGTTTCAGCGTCTCCATCTTGTCGCGGATCGGCGGCACCGCCTTGAACAGAAGCGCGGCTTCTTCCACAGTCATATCAAGCACATCGGCAATACTTTTCTCGCGATACTTCACCTCCAGCGTCTCGCGGTCATAGCGCCTGCCCTTGCAGACATCGCAGGTGACATAGACATCGGGCAAAAAGTGCATTTCGATCTTGATCAGGCCATCGCCCTGGCACGCCTCGCAGCGCCCGCCCTTGACGTTGAACGAGAACCGCCCCGGCTGGTAGCCGCGCGCCTTGGCCTCCGGCAGCCCGGCAAACCAGTCGCGGATTGGCGTGAACGCCCCGGTGTAGGTGGCGGGGTTGGAGCGCGGGGTGCGGCCAATCGGCGACTGGTCAATGTCAATCACCTTGTCCAGATGCTCCAGCCCCTCCAGCCGGTCATGCGCGGCGGGATGGTCCAGAACGCCCATCAGGCGGCGGGCGACGGCCTTGTAGAGCGTATCGACAATCAGCGTCGACTTGCCACCGCCCGAAACGCCGGTAATGCAGGTGAACAGCCCCAGCGGCACATCCACCGTGACGTTTTTGAGATTGTTGGCGCGGGCATTGACCAGCCGCAGATATTTGCCCGGCTTCTGCTTGCGGCGCGGCGGCACATGCACGCTGAGCACGCCGGAGAGATATTTTCCGGTAAGCGAGTCCGGGCTGGCCAGAATCTCCGCAGGCGTCCCCTGCGCCACAATCCGCCCGCCGTGAATACCGGCACCGGGGCCAACGTCCACGACATAATCGGCGGTCAGAATCGCATCCTCGTCATGCTCCACGACAATCACGCTGTTGCCCAGATCCCGCAGGCGGCGCAAGGTTTCCAGCAGCCGGGCATTGTCGCGCTGGTGCAGGCCGATGCTGGGTTCGTCCAGAACATAAAGCACGCCGGTGAGGCCGGAGCCGATCTGCGAGGCCAGCCGGATGCGCTGGCTTTCGCCACCCGAAAGCGTACCGGAACCACGCGAAAGCGTCAGATATTCCAGCCCGACATCCAGCAGAAACGTCAGGCGGTCGCGGATTTCCTTCAGCACCCGGGCGGCAATCTCGTTGCGCTTGGCGTCCAGCTTTTCGGGCAGGGCGGTGAACCAGTCCTTGGCCACCTGCACCGACATGTCAGACACCTGGCCAATGTGGCAGCCGTCAATTTTCACCGCCAAAGCCTCCGGCTTGAGGCGAAAGCCGCCACAGGCGGTGCAGGGCGAAGCGCCCATGAAGCGGGAGATTTCCTCGCGGGCCCAGTCGCTTTCTGTCTCCAGCCAGCGCCGCTCCAGATTGCGCACCACGCCCTCAAACGGCTTGTTGACCTCATAGGCCCGCAAGCCATCATGATAGGCCATGCGCACGCTGTCCTTGCCCGAACCGTAGAGAATCACTTGCTGCGCCTGTTCCGGCAGCTTTTCCCACGCCACATCCAGCCGGAATTTGTAATGCGCCGCCAAAGCCTCCAGTGTTTGCAAATAATATGGCGAGGTTGATTTGGCCCAGGGTGCCACCGCGCCCTTGCGCAGGGTCTGCTTGGCATCGGGCACAATCCGTTCCGGATCGACCTTCTGCTCGGACCCCAGCCCCGTGCATTTCGGGCAGGCCCCGAACGGGTTGTTGAACGAGAACAGCCGGGGTTCGATCTCCGAAATGGTGAACCCGGAGACGGGGCAGGCGAATTTGGCGGAAAAGGTGATGCGGGCAGGGGTAGCCGGCGACCGGTTTTGGGCAGTCAAAACTTCCTCGATCGCCGATGGTCCACTGCCGGCTGCCGCTTCGGCAAATTCCGCAATCGCAATGCCATCCGCCAGTTCCAGCGCGGTCTCAAAGCTTTCCGCCAGCCGCGTGCCAATGTCAGGCCGCACGACAATCCGGTCCACCACCACGTCAATGTCATGCTTCAGCTTTTTGTCGAGCACGGGAGCATCGGCGATGTCGTAAAACGCGCCGTCAATTTTCAGGCGCTGGAAACCGCGTTTGGAAAATTCGGCGATTTCCTTGCGGTATTCGCCCTTGCGGCCGCGGATCACCGGGGCCAGCAAAAACAGCCGGGTGCGTTCGGGCAGGGCCAAAATCCGGTCCACCATCTGGCTCACCGTCTGGCTCTCAATCGGAAGGCCGGTGGCGGGGGAATAGGGAATGCCGGCGCGAGCCCACAAAAGCCGCATGTAGTCCTGGATTTCGGTCACCGTGCCGACGGTGGAGCGCGGGTTTTTCGAAGTGGTTTTCTGCTCGATGGAAATGGCGGGTGAGAGGCCGTCAATCTGGTCAACATCGGGTTTTTGCATCATCTCCAGAAATTGCCGGGCATAAGCTGAGAGCGATTCGACATAGCGCCGCTGCCCCTCGGCATAAATCGTGTCAAACGCCAGCGAGGATTTGCCCGAGCCGGACAGGCCGGTGAATACGACCAGTTTGTCGCGCGGGATCACCAGATCGACATTTTTCAGATTGTGCTCGCGCGCGCCACGAATGGAGATGACGCGGGGGTCATGGCGGGGGGCGGGCAGACTGGGTTTGAAGGGAGTGTCGGTCATCATCTCTCGTTTTTGGCGACGGGCGGAGCAGGAGCTTCCCTCAATGTAAGCCATGCCACGGCTTCAACCATGGCTGACGAGCAGAAATCCACAATAACCGCAATTTCGAATCAGGGGGCTTGTGCAGCGCGGTAAATATGATACGAACATATAAGGA
>JAYVYA010000089.1:0-3010 GCA_043784745.1 Hyphomicrobiales bacterium | reverse complement strand
CTTCGCCGGCCTCGGCAGAGGAGGCAAGGCCGGCGCGCAGGGAATGGCCGGAGAAGGCGAGGCGGCGCTCGCCCTCCGGCAAGTCACCGCGCACGCCGGCGGCCCCGGCAGCCTTCTGGACGAGGCGCGCCACATGCTTGTCGGTGAGGCGGGCGGCGGCCACCCCCTTGTTGGCCTGCCTCACCCGGCGGAACAGCGGGCCATGGCTGATGCGGGCGAGGCGCAGCCACAGTTCCAGCGCCGCCACCGGGCAGGTCTGCGGCGTGGAACCCCGCCCGATCTCGACATTGCGCCAGCCGGTCTTGCCGTTGATGGTCAGCAATGCGCCGCCTGCGAGGATTTCGACCCAGCCGGTCGCATCCCCGGTTTGCTGCGGGCCGCAATCGAGGCCGGTGATTTCGGAGCGGCGCAGCCCCCCGGCAAAGCCGATCAGCAGGATGGCCCGGTCGCGGTAGCCGCGCAGGTTGGGCTCCAGAATTGCCAGCATGGCAAGGATATCTTCGGCAAACAATGCCTCCTTCTGGCGCGGCGGGCGGCCATGGCTGCGCTGGATGCCGGACATCACATCGGCAATATGCCGGTCGGTCCGGTCAAGCTTGCGCCCGGCGGAGCGGAAATGGCCCGATATGGCCGCCAGCCGCCGCTCCAGCGTGGCAACGCAGACTTTTGTGATGCCATTGCCGTCGGCCCCGGCGGCGAGATAGAGGCCGGTTATTTTCGGATCCGGCGTTTCCGGATCGAAGCCCTGGCGGCGGCACCAGCGCGCAAAAAACTTCCAGTCCGACGCATAGGCTTTCGCCGTATTGGCACTGTCCTTGCGGGCCGCATAGTTTTTGGCGCTGGCCACGAGTGAGTCGAGGGCCACAGGCAGGGCAGCGGGGCGAAGGGCCGGGAGGGGCGGGGTATCGGTCACGGGGCCCTTGAGTGTTGAAGGTGCATCTGCCATTCCCCCAGAACCCGGCAGCCGGCGCTGGTGTTTGCCTGCTTGCAGGATCGGGAGGCGGGAGGCCCGGACGGAACCACCGCGCATTATTGCCGCAAAACAGCGGTTTTCGGCGCAGAATCGAGGCTGCCACATCATGTCCAATAAGGCAAACTTATTGGACATGAAAATGCGCTGACCAAGACGGCGGTTCCGCCAATGCGGGAGCTGACAAAGCGCCATCCTGTGATAAACCGGCTCCCATGAATCAGGCCTTCACACCCCCCGCCAGAAAAATCCGCGCCAATGCCGGGCCTGTGCGGCAGGGTCAGGTTGACATGTTGAACCTGCAACCGCTGCCCCGCTGGACCGGGCTGGTCGGCAGCGGCAGGCCCGCCGATCCGTCGGCCAGCGCTTTTGCCGCCGGGGCCACCCTGTTGGCGCTGGACAGCCTGATGCGCGCCAACCCGCCATGGCTTGGCACGTTTGCGATGCGCCAGGCGCTGGCCAGCGCCAGCGCGGCCGCCAAACTGCTGCGCTATCGCGAGGATGCGGCGGCCTTGCGCGATGCGGTCAATCTTGCCCGTCCCGGCGACGATTTTGGCCCTGCGGGGCGTCTGCTGCACGCCCTGCAAGTCTGGGCGGGCCGGTCGCTGCGGCTGGATGCTGCCAGTCTTGCGCCGCTGGCCGACCATTTGGGGCTGGCGCTGCCTGCCAGTCTTTTTGACGGGCTGGCCTTGCGGGAAAAATTCCATCATCCCGTTGCCGCCGCCGCCGGAGCCGCCGCATACGCCGCCACAATGCTTGGCGGGCAACTTTCCCCGGAAGCCGAGGTTTTCGCCCTCATTGTGGCCGACATGGTGCTGGCCGCAAGCCTCGGATGGGCCAAACCACTGCCGCTGTTGCTTTCCGCCGCCGCCCATCCCGCCCTGAAAAATCCCGCCACTGGCCACCGCTCCCGGCCCGGCGAGGCGGACTGGGCGCAGGCCTGCCACGCCGCCTGTGCTTTGGCCGGGGGCGAGGCCCATGCCCGCGCGCTTGATCTCGCCCGCCGGGCCGGGGCGCTGGGGGCCGTGGCCGGGCAAGTGCGCTCAAAGGGCGGTGCCAAGGGTATAGCCGCCATCCTTGCCAGCGATTGCGTCAGCGTGGCCAGCCTCGATGGACATTTTGGCTCGGAGCGCGCGGCGCGGCGGTTTCTGGACCGTTTGAGCGAACTGGGCGGCATACGCGAGTTGACGCAGCGCAAAACCTTCCGGCTTTACGGACTTTGACGATGCGCCGCACTGCCAAACCCGACGCCGCAACATTTGATCCGGAACTGTCGGATCTCCCGCAGGACCTGCGCTGGCGAGAATTTATGGGCCGGGCCGAGGCGCTGATCTTTGCGTCCGGCGCGCCGGTGCCGCGCGAGGCGCTGGCAGCAATTGTCGGGCAAGACTGCCGCCTCGACGAACTGATTGCCGACATCCAGGATGAATTGCGGCTGCGCCCCTATGAGCTGGTTTTCGTCGCCGGGGGCTGGCAGCACCGGACGCGAACGCGCTTTGCCGGGGCGATCCGGACGCAGGCCGAACGCGAAACAGCCAAAACCGGACTGACCCGCACCGGGAGCCTTGTCGCCACCGCCATCGCTTATCTGCAACCGGTGACGCGGGCTGAACTGTCGCGCCTGACTGGCAAGGAAATCAGCCGCGATATCATCGCCAGTCTGAAACGCTCCGGCCTGATCGGCGCCGGCCCGCGCGCGCCAGAGCCCGGTGCGCCGCTGACTTATGTAACGACCCGGTTGTTTCTGCAAATATTCGGCTTTGCCAGCCTGCGTGATTTGCCGGACCTGGCGCAGATGCAGGAGAACGGTCCGGGTTTGGTGCCAGACGCCGTCATGACGCAGCCAGAAGCCAGATTTGGCGCGGAACTCGACAGCATTCCGGGACTGACAGAGGAGGAGGAGCTGGACGAGTGAATATGCCCCAACAGGGCGGGGCGGCAGCAGGGCAATCGGGTGAAGCCAAATCACCCCACCCTCACCCTGAGGAGGCCTTCTTCAGGCCGTCTCGAAGGGTGTGGCGGGTCGATTTGGAAGCTAGG
>JAYVYA010000088.1:0-2347 GCA_043784745.1 Hyphomicrobiales bacterium | reverse complement strand
GTCGACGGACTTGCTTGCACCCCAATCATCTGCCATATTCGTATCCTCCGAAACATTCGAAAGTTTCCGAATATGCGTGTTTCCTCGGCTGAATTCCTGAAAAACTACGGTACGCTGGCCGACAAGGCGCTGGGTGAGGCCGTCACCATCACCCGCAACGGGCGCGACCGGCTGGTGCTGGTGTCGGTGGACGAATATGAGCGGCTGAAACGGCGGGACCGGCGGGTGGTCAAGCTTGAAGATTTCACGGACGAAGAAATGAAATTGATTGCCAACTCGCAAATGCCGCCAAGTCTGGCGCATCTTGATGAAGAGCTGAAAGACTGGAAGCCATGAGCTTTCCGGAACCAAAGCCGGGGCTGGTAATTCGCTATTCCTGCCTCTGGGAGCGGGAGGCGCTTTCCGGCAGAGATGAGGGGTTTATGCGCGAATTGTCTAGGAGGCTTGAGGCCCGCCGCAAAATAAAGAAAATGCGGTCCGTTGCCCGAACAGTGTAAGGTTTTCATCAGGCGTGCCTTTCTCTTTGCGAGGAGTATTCAGATGGCCGGTAACCGGTTTGCATTGGGTTTGCTCCTCGCTGCCCTCGCCACCTCCCCCGCCCTCGCCGATCCCGCCCCGCCGCCCTTCCCCCTTGCCGCCGGTTTTGCCCGCGAGCTGCCTGTGGTGGCGGCGCATGGCATGGTGGTGACGCAGGAGGCGCGGGCGTCGCTGATCGGGCGCGACATTTTGCAGCGCGGCGGCAATGCGGTTGATGCGGCTGTCGCCGTGGGGTTTGCGCTGGCGGTGACCTTGCCGCGCGCCGGCAATCTCGGCGGTGGCGGCTTCATGCTGGTCCACCTGGCCAAAACGCAGGAGACTGTGGCGATCGACTATCGCGAGACCGCCCCGCTCGACACCGCCAAAAACGTATTTCTGGATGAGGCCGGGAACTTCATTTCCGACAAGAGCCAGCAAAGTGTGCTCGGCACCGGCGTGCCCGGCACGGTGGCCGGGCTGGCGCTGGCGCACAGCAAATATGGCTCCGGCAAGTTCACCCTCGCCGAACTCATTGCCCCCGCCGAAAAACTGGCACGCGAGGGCATGGCGGTGGACGAGACTTTGGCCGAGAGCCTGGCCAGCGCAGCGGCGCGGCTGGGCAAATATCCGTCCACCAGGGCGATTTTTTTGCATCCCGACGGTTCTGCGCCAAAACTGGGTGAAAATCTGGTGCAGGCTGATCTGGCCGAAACGCTGGCTGCCATCGGCCACGACGGGCCAGCGGCCTTCTACAAGGGGCCGGTGGCAGAAAAAATTGCCGCTGCCGTGCTGGCTGGCGGCGGGCGCATGAGCGCTCGGGACCTCGCCGAATATCAGGCGATTGTCCGTGCCCCGGTCAAGGGCAGCTATCGCGGGCACGAGATCATGTCGATGCCGCCACCCTCCTCGGGTGGTGTGCATGTGGTGCAAATCCTCAACCTGCTGGAGGGTTTTCCAATTGCCGAAATGGGCCAGAATTCCGCCGCCGCCCTGCATGTCATGGCTGAATCGATGAAGCTGGCCTATGCCGACCGCTCAAAATATCTTGGCGACCCCGATTTTACCCATGTGCCGGTATCCGGCCTGGTGTCAAAGGCCTATGCCGATGAATTGCGCAGGGGCATATCCATGGAAAAAGCCCGCCCGGCCAGGGAAATCGCGCCGGGCAATCCGGTGCCTTACGAGAGTGACCAGACGACGCATTTTTCCGTTGTGGACAGCGAAGGCAATGGCGTTGCCAATACCTACACGCTGAATTTCTACTATGGCGTCGGGCTGGTCGCCCCGGGCACCGGCGTGCTGCTCAACAACGAGCTGGATGATTTTGCCGCAAAACCCGGTGTGCCCAATGCCTTTGGCCTCATCGGCGGCGATGCCAATGCCCCCGGCCCGCGCAAGCGGCCCCTGTCCTCGATGAGCCCAACTCTGGTGTTCAGGGACGGCCAGCTCGAAATCGCCACCGGCTCGCCCGGCGGTTCGCGCATCATCACCACCGTGGTGCAGGTGATTGTCGATGCGATTGATTACAATTTGAATGCGGCGGAGGCGGTGGACAGTCCGCGCATCCATCACCAATGGCTGCCCGACCAGTTGCGCGTCGAGCGTGGCCTGTCGCCTGACACGATCCGGCTGCTGGAAGCCAGGGGGCATACAATCGTCAAAAGCGAGACGATAGGCATCACCCAGACGATTTTCCGGTCTGGCGGGGTGCTGATGGGCGCAGCTGATCCGCGCCAGCGCAATGCCCTGGCGGCAGGCTATTGATGCGCCAGTTCTCAGCCCTGTTCTGGCGCGAGATCCGCATTGCCCGGCGCATTGGCGGCGGGGCCAC
>JAYVYA010000087.1:0-5105 GCA_043784745.1 Hyphomicrobiales bacterium | reverse complement strand
AAGATGCCAGCGATTTACCTGCCTGGCTGGCCACCTGCTGATTTTGCCGGAAAGGTGAATGTGTACCCCTATCTTGCCATTGATTTCTGGATGCCGAGCGGAAGGCCGGAGCCGGTAAAAGTGTGGAGCTTTCTGGTGCTGAGTGATTTCGTTAGGCAAGGCGGGAAATTCGCGCCGGGAGAGTTTCCGGTCAGGGTGCAAATGGCCCAGTTTGTGTCGCCGGATGATCCGGACCTTATCCTTCCCGAGCAACGGTTCCGGAATCTGGCCGCCGTCGACAGCGGCCCCGGCGATGTGTTTGAGGAGAAGTTCGGACTGGAGGATTTTTTCCTTGAGAAAGACCGCCTGAATTTACGAAGCCTTCGCAACCTGCCCGGTAGCCAGCCGCAAATCCTGCTGCGCTGCGGTAACAGGGATCGTCCTGCAATCAATGAAATTTGCGACGGTTTTGTCTATTTCAATGACGACCAGCTTTCCTTCCATGTCAGCTTTCACCTGCCGCAATTGCCGCACTGGCGGGAAAGCGTGCTGAAAGCGCGGGATTTGCTGCTCGCGTGGCGGCAGTGAGATTACGGCGAATGTGGCACCCAATGTCAGGGATTGTGCTGGCTCACGCCCGGAGACTAACAGCCCCCGAATGTATCCGGCCGTGGAGGGTGCGGCTGTCACCCCTTGCCCTCGCGCCCGGGCAATGCGACATGTCGCGCATATTCACCGGAGCCAGAACCATGCACAAAACCCTCCGCGCCCTGTTCGCCGCCGCCGCTGTGCTGGCCGCAGCCCCGGCCCTTGCGCTTGACCCGCCGCGCGCGCCTGTCGCTGGCTCCTACGCGCCCATCGTCCGGCAAGCCTTGCCTGCCGTCGTCAATGTCTTTGCCTCGCGCACTGAAACGCGCCCGCGCAATCCCTTGTTTGATGACCCGATTTTCCGGAAATTTTTCGGTGGCGGCGAGCAGCCGCAAAAACGCACGCAGCAATCGCTGGGATCGGGCGTGATTGTCGATGCCTCGGGGCTGGTGGTGACCAATAACCACGTCATCGAGGGGATGACTGATGTCAAAGTGGCACTGTCCGACAAGCGCGAGTTTGAGGCGGAAATTTTGCTGCGCGATCCGCGCTCCGACCTTGCCGTGCTCAAGCTGAAAGACAAGGGACCTTTTCCGGTGGTGGAACTGGGCGATTCTGATGCGCTGGAGGTGGGCGATGTGGTGCTTGCCATCGGCAACCCATTTGGCGTTGGTCAGACCGTCACCCATGGCATTGTTTCCGCACTGGCGCGCACGCAGGCCGGCATTTCCGATTACGGCTTTTTCATCCAGACCGATGCTGCCATCAATCCCGGCAATTCCGGCGGCGCGCTGGTCGACATGAATGCGCGGCTGGCGGGAATAAATTCGGCGATCTATTCGCAGACCGGCTCGTCCGTCGGCATTGGCTTTGCCATCCCCATCAACATGGTCAAGGGCGTGATCGCCACGGCCAAAAGCGGCGGGCACCGGGTGCACCGGCCCTGGCTTGGGGCCAGCTTGCAGAATGTAACCAGGGAAATTGCCGATAGCGTCGGGCTGGACCGGCCCAATGGCGCGATTGTTTCCGATGTCTTTGACAAAAGCCCGGCGCAGGAAGCGGGGCTGAAGCGCAATGACATTGTGGTGGCGCTGGACGGGCAGAAGATCGACGATGTCGAGGCATTTGGCTACCGCTTCGGCACCCGGCCGATTGGCGGCACCACCAGCATGAATGTTCTGCGCGCGGGAAAACCGGTGAGCGTGGCGCTGAAATTGGTGGGCGCGCCGGAAAATCCGCCGCGTGATCTGCGCAAGCTCACCGGCAAGCAACCGTTCGCCGGGGCCAGCGTCGTCAACCTTTCCCCCGCCATCATCGAGGAAATGACAGTTGAGGGGTTTCGCGAAGGGGTGGTGGTGACGGAAATCGAGGAAGGCTCCATCGCCCAGCAATTGAACGTGCAGAAGGGCGATGTCATTGTTTCGGTCAACGACCAGAAAATCGGCAATACCCGCGACCTTGAAATGCTGGTCAGCACCCGCAAACCGCTTTGGAAGCTAACGATTGGCCGGGCCGGCGAGGTGTTTAGCTCCGTCGTGGATGGCTAGGAAATGCAGCGTGTCAGCACCAGCCCGCCCCGCCCCGACCGCGCACTTCCTGTGCGCCTCTTTCCGCTGCTCTTTACGGGTCAGGTTCTGCACGATCCACCGCCGCGCAAAAGCGCACGGTTCGTGCGCGGTCCGGGCTGCGCCGCATGACCGGGCTGTTCGCCGCTGCCGGGCTTGAGGCCGCTGTCCAGCGTCCGCTGGCTGACCGGCTGCGCCCGGCGCGGCTCGGCGACGTGGCGGGGCAGGGGCATCTGGTGGGGGCCGACGGGGCGCTGACCCGGCTGCTGGCAGGCCAAAGCCTCGGCTCGCTGGTTTTCTGGGGCCCGCCCGGCACCGGCAAGACGACTGTGGCGCGGTTGATGGCTGGCGAAACCGCGCTGCACTTTGTCCAGGTGTCGGCGATTTTCACCGGCGTGGCCGACCTCAAAAAGCTGTTTGAGGAGGCGCGCGGGCGAAGGCAGGCGGGGCAGGGCACGCTGCTGTTTGTCGATGAAATTCACCGCTTCAACCGGGCGCAGCTCGATTCGTTCTTGCCCGTCATGGAAGACGGGACGGTGGTACTGATTGGCGCGACAACGGAAAATCCATCGTTTGAGCTGAATGCCGCGCTGCTTTCGCGCGCCCGTGTGATGATTTTTCGCGCGCTGGATGCAGCGGCGATTGAGGAATTGCTGGCACGGGCCGAAAAGCTGGAGGGCAAGTCTTTGCCGCTGGACGAGGGTGCGCGGACAAATCTGGTGCGGATGGCCGATGGCGACGGGCGGGCGGCGCTGACGCTGGCGGAGGAGATCTGGCGGGCGGCACGGGCGGGGGAAGTGTTTGATTCAACCCAGCTTGGCGAGATCGTCCAGCGCCGCGCGCCAATTTATGACAAGGCGCAGGAGGGCCATTACAACCTGATCAGCGCGCTGCATAAAAGCGTGCGCGGTTCGGACCCGGATGCGGCGCTGTATTATCTGGCGCGGATGCTGGATGCTGGGGAAGACCCGCTGTTCCTTGCCCGCCGCATGGTGCGAATGGCGGTGGAGGATATCGGCATGGCCGACCCTCAAGCTTTGGTGATCTGCAACGCCGCCAAGGATGCGTTTGATTTTCTAGGGTCACCGGAAGGGGAGCTGGCGATTGCGCAGGCTTTGGTCTATATCGCCACCGCTCCCAAATCCAACGCGGTCTATACCGCCTTCAAGGCGGCGCAAAAGCTGGCGAAGGAGCATGGCTCGCTCATGCCGCCCAAGGTGATTTTGAACGCACCAACCAGATTGATGAAGGAGGTGGGATATGGTGCCGCCTACCGTTACGACCACGACCAACCCGACGCCTTTTCCGGCCAGAATTACTGGCCGGATGCGTTAGGGCGGCAGAGTGTCTACCAGCCGGTGGAGCGCGGGTTTGAGCGCGAGGTTCGCAAAAGGCTGGAATATTGGGAGCGGTTGCGGAAGGAGAGGGGGTGAGGCAAAGCGCTTTTGTTCGCCTCCCTGTCATTTTCCTGTAACATCCCCGCGCCTTCACCCCCGCACAAATAACCGGGGAATCCGTGCGCCATGTCCAGGATCATCAAATCCGCCCTTGCTGCGACCACCTGCGCCCGTGCGTTGATGCTGGCCGCTCCCGCGGGCGAGGGATTCCTGCTTGAATTCCTGGCGTAAAACCCCCATCAACAGCGCTGAATTCAAACATTAGCCCGCGAACACCCATGCAATCCACCCTCCTCGTCTTTCTCGGTGCCGGCATTGGCGGTGCGGCGCGCCACCTTGTCAATCTGGGCTGCCTGCGCGCCTGCGGGCCGAATTTCCCTTATGGCACGATGCTGATCAATATTCTGGGCTCGCTGCTGATGGGGCTGATTGCCGGTTTTTTCGCGCTGCGGGCCACCGAACCTTGGGCGCAGCCGGCGCGGCTGTTTCTCACTACCGGCATTTTGGGCGGGTTCACCACCTTTTCCGCCTTCTCGCTGGATGCGGCGCTGATGTATCAGCGGGGCGATATTGGGCTGGCGGCATTTTATGTTACCGGTTCGGTAGTGGTTTCAATTGCGGCGCTGTTTGCGGGCCTCGCTGTCGTGAGGACAATGTTATGAGCGTGCAGTTTCTGGTCGTTACCGATGACGAAGACGGGATGCGGGTCGACCGCTGGTTCAAGCGGCGGGTGCCTGCCCTCTCCCTCTCACATCTCAACAAAATCTGCCGCAAGGGCGAAGTGCGGGTGGATGGCAAGAAGTGCGAGGGCAATACCCGCCTGGTTGCCGGGGCCAAAGTGCGCGTGCCGCCGCTGGAAGGCGGCGCGCCCGACCCCGCCGCCCCAGCATTGATCCGCCCGCCGAACGAGGCCGACCGGCGGGCGCTGAAAGACATGATCCTGTTTGAGGACAAGCACATTCTGGTGCTTAACAAGCCCTATGGCCTGGCCGTGCAGGGCGGCTCGGGGATGACGCGGCATGTCGATGGCATGCTGGAGGCGCTGGCTGACGAACACGGCGAGCGGCCCCGGCTGGTGCACCGGCTGGACCGCGATACGTCCGGCGTGCTGCTGGTGGCCAAATCGCGGAAAATTGCCTCGGAACTGGGCGAGGCGTTTCGCCACCGCACGGCCAAGAAGGTGTATTGGGCGATTGTCGACGGGGTGCCAAAGCCTTCGCAAGGGCGGATTTCGTTGTTTCTGGCCAAAGGCGAGGGCATGGAGACGCGGGCTGTGCGCAAGCCGGGCGAGGATCGCGGCGGCCTTGAGAAAATGCGGATTGCCAGGCACGGCGAGGAGGATGCGCAGCATTCCATCACCTATTATGCCACGGTGGACAAGGCTTCGCCCCGCCTCGCCTGGCTTTCGATGAAGCCGGTGACCGGACGCACGCACCAGTTGCGGGCCCATGCCGAGGCCATCGGCCATCCAATTATCGGCGACCCCAAATATTCCGGCCCCAAGCCGCTGCATCCGGTGGACCCGATGCGGGCCCTTCCGGAGGGCATTGAGAAAAAGCTGCACCTGCTGGCGCGG
>JAYVYA010000086.1:0-12976 GCA_043784745.1 Hyphomicrobiales bacterium | reverse complement strand
GATCAGGCCGATGGTGGCACGCGGGCTCGCGCCGTAGGTCAGGTACTTGGCGACGTCGGCGAGGTCGTAGCGCTCAGGGAGGCGCGTCGCGCTGACGAGCCTGACCGCGTACTGCATCAGCGATGGCAGGCCCCAGCCGGCACCCGGATGGACATCGCGCAAAAACCATGTCAGCCCGCCGCGCGCGGGCGAGCCGGGGCGGCGGAATTCGGCAAATACCGCTTCCATCAGCTCGGCATTGACGGCGCGGGACAGGGCGAGATAGCGCTCCGGCCCTTCTGCAAGTGCGGCCTCCGGCGTGATGCCGTAGAGATACCCGATGTAATGGTTGCGCACATCCTCGAAATACCAGGCCGCACCGGCATCATGCGGAATGCGCTCGCCCCAGCAGGCCTGTTGCAGCCGTGCGGCGCCCGGCTCGAAAGGCAACGGACCGTCAGGCACATTGGCAAACCCGAGGCATTCGCTGGCAAAGCGCACATTGGCCGCCCGGACATCCTCCAGCGGGCGCTTGTAAGCGCTGACGCCGTAATAATGGCACACGCCGGCTTGCGGCATGAACGGCATGGCCCCGCCGAAGGGGGTGTTGGGCAGGAAGAGGGCGTCCGGGCGCGCCTGCGCCACCACGTCCGGCAGCGACGTTTCGTACCAGCCGCCTGCCAGCGATTGCGGCGGGCGGCCCATCATCACGGCTTGCTGGAACACTTCGCTGCCGCCGCAGACCACGGCCAGCGCGGGCGAGGCCTGGGTGTCGCGCAGCACCTGCCGCACCTCGGCTTCGGCGCTGGCGCGGAAGGCGGGATCGTCGAAGGGGTAGTCGAGATTGGCGAACATCAAGTCCTGCCAGACCAGAATGCCCATTTCATCGCAGAGATCGAAGAAGGCTTTGGCTTCATAGACAAACGTGCCGCCGATGCGCACCATGTTCATGCCCGCCGCGCGCATCAGCGCCAGAACAGGCTGACAGGCTTCGCGGGTGCCGGGCAAGGCTGTGACATCGGGAGTCCAGACGGAACCACGGGCGAAAATTTCGCAGCCGTTGATCTTGAGGCCAAAACCCTGGCCGTCCATATCGCGGTCCAGTTCGATGTGGCGGAAGCCGACGCGGCCAAGGGGGATGGTCTGCCCACCTGCCAGAATGGCGAGGGCGTGCAGGCTCGGCGTGCCGTGGGTGTGGGGCCACCAGAGGGCGACGTCCGGGATTTCCAGCCGGGCGGAACTTTGGCCATCGTCCCGCCGCACGAAGGGTGCGCTCGCTCCGGTGCAATGCAATGTGGTGCCAGGGGGCAGGGGGCGGGGGAACGTGATTTCGACAATGCCTGTGGTGCCCTCCAGGCTGGTCCGCACCGCCCGGTCCAGCCAAAGCGCCGCTTCGGCCGGCACCAGTTCAATCTCCCGCCACGGACCCACTGGCGTCACCGGCGGGCACCAGCCCGGCATGTGGCCGATGAGCGAGGTGCGCACCCCGCGCAGCGCCGGTGGCTGCACGAGGCGGGAGCGCCAGCGGGCGCGGCGCAGCGGCTTTTCGAGGCGCGGTTTCAGGCTGCGGAAGCACAGCGCCAGGTCTGAGCTGCCGGAGAGGTCGCAGGCAATGTCATGGCGCAAAAACATGTTGTCGCTGGACAGCACTTTATCGCCGTTGAGCCAGACCTCGGCAAGGGTCGCGAGGCCGTGGCAGCGCAGCACGTGCGGCCCTTCGGCTTGCACGGTCGTGGCATACCAAAAATCGGAATCATCCAGCGATTGTGGCGCGTCCACTTGCCAAAGGCCTGCTGCTTCGAGGCTGCTGGCCACAGTGCCGGGCACGATGGCGGGATGCCATTCGAGGTCCTGGTCTGGCGGGCTGGCAAATGCGCCGGGTGCCGTGCGTGCCATGCGCCAGCCCCCCCGGACCGCGCACTTCAAGTGCGCCGCTTCCGCCTCAACAATGCTGGCATCTTCGCGACGCGCCTCGCTGGCGCACAGGAAGGGTGCGGTCCGGGGAAAATCTGTGGTGGGGTCGTCCAGCATCATTTCACACTCTGCCGCAGGGCGCTGCGCATCGCGGCGTAATGATCGGCCAGGGCGGCAACCTGCGTCTCAATCCCGTCAAACCGCCTGCGGGTCACAGCACGGGCAAGCTGGAATTGCAGGCTTTTGGCATGGGACGACAGAGCTTTGGCAGCGTTCGACGCCGTTTCATGCCCGCCGAGCCAGTCCAGATGCGCCGCCAGCAGCTCAAAATTCGCCCCGATCTGCCGTGCGGTGTTGAAGGCATAGGTGTGGAAGGCGGCGGGCGGCTTTTCGGCCAGCTCGCGCAACTGGGTGCCAATCACCGCCTGCCAGTCCAGTACCGGGTTGCCAGCGGGCGCGCGGGCGAGGTGGCGGGCGAGCCGGGCTTGCGCGCCGACTTTGAGGTCCAGCCGGGCCTTCCGGTCAAACCTGGCAAATTCGACATAGGGAAACAGGCGCTCGGGCTGGTTTTGCTGGTGCGGCAAATGGCCAAAAATGCCGTCAAAATCCGCGCCGCTGACGGTGAAAAACCCGTCATTGTGGAAATAGTCCATGGCGCGCCCGGCCCGGTCCAGCCGGTTGATGGCGATGGTGGTTTTTGGGTGCTCGCTGTGCCAGGAAACGCCCGCCGTATCGGGCAGATAATATCCATCTACCTCCACCAGACAGAGGTTACCGCGCGCAATCTGGCAGGCGACATGGCTTTCCAGCCCGTCGAACACCGACAATTCCTGCACCCGGATCTGGTAGAGGCTCTCCAGATCTTCCAGCGGGAATTTGAAGAAGGTGAACTGGTCGCCCTCAAAATCCTGAGTAACTGTAAAACCCAGCCCGGCCTCCGGCGGCAGGCCGCTGGAATGCAGCACCTCAATCCACACATCGGTGTAGCAATTGGTCTGCGGCCAGTCACGGGCGGGCGAATGCAGCGCGTGCGGCTGGTAGCCGGCCACTTCCAGCCCGGGGAGGACCTGCGTCATGGCTGGAGTCTCTCGCATTCATGTCGAAACAAAGGGCGCGATCCGGGCTGCGGCAGAAAGAGCGCACTGGAAGTGCGCGGTCCGAGCTGCGGCGATTGATGCGCCGGAAAGAGGCGGACTGGAAGTCCGCGCTCCGGGCTTCGCCGCAAGGGGCCAGCAAAATGCGCCATGGCTAGCCCCACAGTGCCTGGCGCACGGCATTGGGCCATGCCTGCGTGTCGTAACCGTGATGCTTGAACAGGGCCAGCGCCACCCGCTCCATGCCAAAACCGACGCAGGCCGTATGGGCCACTTCGCCCGCGCTGTCCTTGATGCCCCAGAGCAGGCCAAAATGGTCCTGATGATAGTTGAAGCTGAGGCAGGCCGTTGGCTTCTCAACGCTTTCAATCGGGATCAGCAGTTCGAATTTCAGGCCCTGGTCGCGCTGGCTCGACGCCATCATCCGCCCGGCGCGGCCAAAGAACGGATCATTGGCGACATCGACATCAAACGGTACGCCAAGCTTGCCGATCAGTTCACGGCCGCGCTCCAGCCAGAGCTTGCGGAATTCGATCACCTGATCCGGGGTGCCGATGCGGACATATTCGCGCATCCGGAACATTTGCATCCGGGCCGGGTCCTTGGACGGCTCATGGCGGAAGCAATAGGAATTTAGATCATACAGCCGCCCCTTGGCCGGGAGGGCACCGAGCCTGGCGACGGTGGGGTAGAGCGGGTAGCAGGCGGCGGGGGCCAGCACAATATCGGTGGCTTCCTGGCCTTGCGTCCAGTCCCCGCCATTGTCCATCTGTTCCAGCAGGTGGGCGTGGTCCCGGTCATTGCCCTTGAAGGAATGCACGGTGCCGGCCAGCTGCGGGAAGCTTTTCATGTAGCCGCTTTTTTCAAACAGGGCGCGGTTCATGCCCGGCGGGAAGCGGATGGTTTCGGCACCATCGCCACCACCAAACGTCGTGATCAGCGCGTCAAATCGGGCGATCACCTCCTCAAACGTGCCGCTGCGGCCGTATAGGCCATCGACGCCGGTATCAAACAAAAGGCCGTGGGCCATCAGGCCATCAAGGAAGGAAGGGTGGTGCTCGCACATTTTGGGGGTCTCTTTGAGGTGTCAGGGCAGCAGGCTGGTATTGATGCGGTTGACCAGAAGCAGGTTGGCGGTGTTGCCGACAATCCGGTCATTGCTGATCATGATCGCCGCCGAATGGGCGTCGCGCAGGTGGCGGCCAAGGCTGTAGGGCGTATCATTCTTGTAGCCCCAGATGCCGCAAACCATCATCGCTTCCTGAATGATCTCGACAATCGAGCGCGAGGCATTCAGCTTGATGTTGTTCATCGCCACGGCAAAACCCATCGACATCAGTTCGTCATGGTCCAGCGTTGCCTTCTCAAACCGGCGCAGGCCGTCGGCAATGTCGGCGCGCAGGCGCTGCAGCATGGCATTGGCATCGGCGACGCGCTGCGCGCCGGGAGGGGTAAATCCGGGGCGCTTGCGGGCTTCCGTGCGGACGAAATTCTGCGCCCGTACCAGAGCATCGGCGGCAATGCCGAACCACAGGCTCGCCCAGAGCAGATGCGAGGTGGCGAGCATGGATTGCGCGGCGATTTCGGCAAAGGGTTTGGGCAATATCTGGGCCGCAGAGCCTGTCGCAGTGAATTTGAAGCCCTCCGAGCACGTGCCGCGCATCCCCAGCGTGTCCCAGCCATGGGTTTTGGCGAGGGAATACTGATCTTTCAGCACCGCCGTCATCACCTGGTCAGAAGTGGCGGCATCGGGCGCGCGGCGGGAGGTGATGAGGATGGCATCGGCATGGACGCCGTAGGAAATGACGCTGGCGTCTTTTTCCAGCGTGAAACCGTCGCCTTCCACCTCAATTGCACAAATGGAATTGCGCAGATCGCCGCCAATGCCGGCTTCCGTCGTGGCAGAGGCGATCAGCAGCTGGCCCGCTGCGATCTGGCGCATGAAATCGCGGTGCCAGCCGCTGGCCGCACCATGCGAGACGAGGCTGGAAAGCTTGATATTGTGCATGGCGTAAATCATCGCGCTGGATGCGCAATGCTGGCCAAGCACGGAGCAAATTTCAGCGATATCGCTAAGCGAGGCACCGGCCCCGCCAAGGTCCGCAGGCACTTGCAGCGCCAGCAGGTGTTCCTTCTTCATGGATTCCACCGCCTCGGCGGGAAACCGGGCAGCGCGGTCCACGGCATCGGCATGGGCGGCGGCGATGGCTGCCATGCGGGCCACCCGACCGGTGCGGCCGTCACCGGGCAGGGCCTGGTGGTTCAGCGGCGCGTTCATGCGGCGACCCGCTGGCCGGTGATATCGCTGAGGCAGCCCGCAATGGCGTCAATGCTGGCAAAGCTGCGCCGGTTGAGCATCCGCTCTGGAAATTCAACGTCAAAGGTTTCTTCCAGCGCCAGCATCAGCTGCACGGCGGAAAAGGAAGTCAGGCCGGACGCATACAAGTCAGCCCCCGCTTCCAGCGAGGCGGCATTGGCCATGCGGCCATGGGTGACGAGAATCTGGCGGATTGCGTCCTGGGTTTGGGCTGGGTTCAGCATGGTGTTGTTCTCTGGCGTTGCAAAACAGGCACGGGTGCAGGCAATGCCTTCCCCCGGCCTCTGGAATAGCAAAGGGGAGTAAAGATTCTTGCTTACAAACGTGCTGAATCAAGTCTTGCAGGGCAGCGGGAACATTGCGCCGGTCTTGTAAATACCCACACCAAAGCGGGCGACCCGGGAAGCCCGGCTAGCGTTGAAATATTGTCGCACGGGCTGTAGACGCGGGCCTGTGCGGCGTTTAGTGCGGACGCGCCACCGGCAATATCCCACGCGCCTGGCGATCGCCGTCACAGAAGGCCCTGCACCCACATGTCCCACACCCCTCTCCCCCGCGCCTTTGTCATCGGACATCCGATTGGTCATTCCCGCTCGCCGATGATGCACGGCTTCTGGCTGAGGAGCCTTGGGCTGGAGGGCAGCTATACCGCGCATGACGTGGCACCCGAAGCGCTAGGCGGGTTTTTCGCCGGGCTGCGGGCGCAAGGGTTTGTCGGCGGCAATGTCACCGTGCCGCACAAGGTTGCCGTGATGCAATACCTGAGCCGGGTGGATGATGCCGCCAAAGCCATCGGCGCGGTCAACACGGTCTGGACCGAAAATGGCGGGTGGGTGGGCAGCAATACCGATGTCGCGGGGTTTCTGGGCAATCTGGACGAAATCACGCCGGGCTGGGATCAGGGCAGCAGCAATGCAATGGTGCTCGGCGCGGGCGGCGCGGCGCGGGCGGCGGTCCATGGGCTGCTGGGGCGCGGGTTTGAGGTGTATCTGGTCAACCGCACGCTGGCCCATGCCGAAGCGCTGGCCGCCTGTTTTGGCCCGAAGGTCCATGCCCATCCTTGGGTCGATGTGGCCAAACTGCTGCCCATGGCCGATCTGCTGGTGAATACGACGGCGCTGGGCATGCAGGGTAAACCGCCTCTGGACATGGACCTGACGCCGCTCAAGGCGGGTGCCATTGTCAATGACATGGTCTATGTGCCGCTGGAAACCAGTCTGCTGCAAGCGGCACGGATGCGGGGGCACCGCACGGTGGATGGCCTCGGCATGTTGCTGCATCAGGCCGTATCCGGCTTCACCCACTGGTTTGGCACAGCTCCACAGGTAACGCCGCAATTGCGGGCGTTGCTGGAAACCGACATCCGCACGAAGACTCAACAAGTCTAGGCCGCCACAAATTTGGTTGCACCTGCCAAATGGGAGCGGCAAGGGCAAAGACTCACCTTGTTAGCGCAAACCCTCACCTGCCCCAGCGCAGAACCATGGCGTCAAGGTTTTTGGCGATTTTGATCAGCCCGGCTTGGGTGGCCGGGTGCAGCTGTGCCAAGGGGTGGCGCACGGCCCCGGAGGCAATTACGCCGCCGGCTTTCATCAGGCTTTTGGCGGCAATCAGCCCGCACTGGCGGTTCTCGTAATTAATCAGCGGCAGCCAGCGGGCATAGGCGGCCATGGCGGCGCCGCAGTCGCCGCTTTGCCACGGGTCCATGATCTGGCGGATGCCGTCCGGATAGCCGCCGCCGGTCATCGCGCCGGTGGCACCCGCCTCGAGATCGGCCATCAGCGTGATCGCCTCCTCGCCATCCCACGGGCCTTCGATAGTCTCGCCGCCCAGCGCGATCAGGTCCCGCAATTTTGCAGCGGCAAAGGGCGTTTCAATCTTGAAATAGCGGATGTTTTTCAGTTCCCGCGCCATCCGCGCCAGAAACGCCGCCGAAAGCGCCGTGCCGCTGACCGGCGCATCCTGAATCATCACCGGGATGGAGATGGCATCCGAAACCCGGCGGAAAAACTCGAAAATTCCGGCCTCGCCCACCCGGATGGTCGCGCCATGGTAGGGCGGCATCACCATCACCATCGCCGCCCCCGCCGCCTGCGCCCGGCGCGAACGTTCGGCGCATATGGCTGAACCAAAATGCGTGGTGGTGACAATCACCGGCACCCGGCCCGCAACATGGTCCAGCACCGCATGCATCACCTTCTCCCGCTCGTCATCCGTCAGCACGAATTGCTCGGAGAAATTGGCCAGGATGCAAAGGCCGTGCGAACCTGCCTCGATCATAAAATCAATGCAGCGGCGCTGGCCTTCAAGGTCAAGTTCACCCGCCTCGCTGAAAACGGTGGGGGCCACCGGGAAGACGCCCCTGAAGGGCCGGGACAGATGCGCGCTCATGTGGGCTCCGAAGTCTTGCGGTGTGACGGTGTTAACGTGAACATCGCGGTGGCGCAAGGTGGCTGGGCAAACCACCGGCTGGGTTTGCCCAAAGTCATGAAGGCATCAACGCCCAGAACGCGGCTTTGCGGCCGTGCGATTTGTCAATTCTCGCGCTGAAAGCGGCGTGGGTTTCCATGTTTGGCACGGCTGCGGCATCGCAGGCCGGTGCCAGCTCTTTCAGCTTCACCAGATAGCGCGCGCCATGGCCATAGGCTGGCGATTTTCCCCTGACAAGAATATCGTCCAGCAGCGCACGGAACAGGATGGTTGCCGCCGCCGGATATTTGTCTTCCAGCGCCTTTGCGGCTGGTGCGATGATTGAATAATGTGCGCCCGACCATTTGGCCCGCCGCTCAATCACAAGCTTTGCCGCAAGGTCCAGCCTGGGCCATTCGAGGAAAAAACTGAGTGCCTCGTAAGAAGCCGGGCAAGCAGCGACATGGGCGAAGGCGCGGTCCAGCGCATCAAATTCGTCGAAATCCCCGAGTTTGGCCACATAATCGCGCAATATCTGAACATTGAGCGACTGTTTGAATTGATCCCAGCGCAGGGTCTGTCCTTCGCCCGCCCGGCCCAGCTTTTCCAGAATCGCGGCTTCCAGCGCTGTTCTGGGTGCGAAGAATGCGTCGTGGTGTGTTCCATCCGCCATGCCGGCATGGGTGATGTACCCCAATGATCTGCCACCTTCGCGCTTGATCCAGCCCAGCGCCTCGGCGTAGCGCCCGGCCCGGAACAGGCGTTCGGCCAGATCAAACGGATCCTGTGCATTCTTTTCCTTGGTCAGTTCAAGCGCAATAAAGCCGTCGAGATCGCCGAGCGCGCTGGCAATTTCCTGGCGGCAGCCGATCAGCTGCGAGATTTTCGCTTGCCGGCTCCAGTCGTGTTTCTTGACGGGGGCCTTGCTGGCCATTGCCTGACGCCGGGCGAGGTCCGCGTCCCACTGGCGCAGGGCGGAAGGGGGAACAGACTTGGCCGCCGCTGCCACAACATGTGTCAGATAGCCATGGGTCTGTTCCGCCATTAGCGCCATGATCTGGTCCGGAACGAGGGCGCGGTCAGCTTCGGGCATGGCGGCAAGGAGCGGGCCGAGGTCAGCAATGGCGTCATGGTAAACCGACTGTATCCGGCCACTGGAATCGTCGATCCGCTCGAACACCGCTTCATGGCAGGCGATAAAGCGCAGCAACCGGGCGGCGGCCATTGACGGGTCGGCCTTGCCAAGTTCAATGACGATGGCTTTTTCGAAAACCGCCAGTTCGTCCCCGAACGCCTTGGTCTTGGTCCATTCAACCATCGCCTTGGCGCGCTCCAGCGCCGCCAGCCGCCGGTCAACCAAAGCGGCAATCGCCTTTGGCCCCTTGGCACCCGCCATGGCAGCGGCCACCATTTTGCGGAAGGCGGCATCACGCCCCGCCCCGTCGAAAACCAGTTGCGCCAGCTTTTCAAGGCCAAGTGCGGTCAGATTTTCCAGATTGACAGTGCCAGCGCGCGCCATGATCGGGTTCCGGTTGAATATGGCCCAGTATGCCTGAGCGGCTGGCAAAGCCAACCGCCCCGGGACAATAACCGGAAGCAGCGCACAGGCAATTGCGCCAATGCCTTACGCTCCCCTTGGGAAATGTACCACCACGGGGCGTTTCACCGGGCCAGCCTCGGCGACGGGGGCTGGCTTGTCGCCAATGGTGATGCCGCCTTCCCCGGCCGACACATGCAGCACCGCCCCGTCCGGCACTTCGCCCGCCAGAATCCGTTCGGCCAGCACGTCCTGGACATACTTCTGGATCACGCGCTTCAGCGGGCGCGCGCCATAGGCGGGGTCATAGCCCTTGTCGGCCAGCCATGCCCGGCCACGGGCATCGAGCACCAGTGTGACCTTGCGGTCTTCCAGCAGCTTTGCCAGCCGCTGGAACTGGATATCGACAATGCCGCCCATATCCTCGCGCTTCAGGCGGTGGAACAGGATGATTTCGTCGATGCGGTTGATGAATTCGGGCCGGAAATGGCCGCGCACCGCGTTCATCACCTGCGCTTCCACCGCGCTGGTTTCTTCACCCTCCTTTTGCGTCACCAGATATTCGGCACCCAGATTGGAGGTCATGATGATCAGCACATTGCGGAAATCGACCGTGCGGCCCTGCCCGTCGGTGAGGCGGCCATCGTCGAGCACCTGCAACAGCACGTTGAAGACATCGGGGTGGGCTTTCTCGATCTCGTCGAACAACACCACCTGATAGGGCCGCCGCCGCACCGCTTCGGTCAGCGCGCCGCCTTCGTCATAGCCGACATAACCGGGCGGTGCGCCGATCAGGCGGGAGACCGAGTGCTTTTCCATATATTCGGACATGTCGATGCGCACCATGGCGCTGTCGTCGTCAAACATGAATTGCGCCAGGGCTTTGGTCAGCTCGGTTTTGCCAACGCCGGTGGGTCCAAGGAACATGAACGAACCCATCGGGCGGTTGGGGTCCTGCAAACCCGCGCGGGCGCGGCGCACGGCGGTCGAGACGGCATGCACCGCCTGCTTCTGGCCAATGACGCGCTTGCCGATTTCCGCTTCCATTTTCAGCAGCTTGTCGCGCTCGCCCTGCAGCATTCGGTCCACAGGCACGCCGGTCCAGCGCGAGACGACCTGCGCGATATGGTCGGCGGTGACGGCCTCATCGACCAGCACGTCCGATTCGCGGCCCTCGGTTTCCGCCAGCTGCTTTTCCAGCGCCGGAATGGTGGCATAGGTTAATTCGCCCGCTTTCTGGTATTCGCCCTTGCGCTGGGCCTGCATCAGATCATTGCGGGCGGTTTCCAGTTGCTCCTTGATTTTCTGGGCCTGGCCGAGCTTGTCCTTCTCCGCGCGCCAGCGCGAGGTCAGCGCGTCGGATTTTTCCTGCAAATCGGCCAGTTCGGTTTCCAGCTTGACCAGCCGGTCTTTTGAGGCCTGGTCGGACTCGCGCTTCAGCGCTTCCTGCTCAATCTTGAGCTGGATGATGCGGCGGTCGAGTTCGTCGAGTTCCTCGGGCTTGGAATCCACCGCCATCCGCAACCGGGCGGCGGCTTCGTCAATCAGGTCTATCGCCTTGTCGGGCAGGAAGCGGTCGGCGATATAGCGGTTGGAGAGCGTGGCGGCGGCGACAATCGCCGCATCATTGATGCGCACGCCATGGTGCAACTCGTATTTCTCCTTGAGACCCCGCAGGATCGAGATCGTGTCTTCCACCGTCGGCTCGCTGACGAACACCGGCTGGAAGCGGCGGGCCAGCGCCGCGTCCTTTTCCACATGCTTACGGAATTCATCCAGCGTGGTCGCACCAACGCAATGCAGTTCGCCGCGGGCCAAAGCGGGCTTCAGCAGGTTGGACGCGTCCATTGCGCCATCCGCCTTGCCGGCACCAACCAGCGTGTGCATTTCATCGATAAACAGGATGATGCCGCCTTCCGCCGCCGTCACCTCGTTGAGCACAGCTTTCAGCCGCTCCTCGAACTCGCCGCGATATTTGGCACCGGCAATCAGCGAACCCATATCCAGCGACAGCAGCTTTTTGTCGCGCAGCGATTCCGGCACGTCGCCGTTGACGATGCGCAGGGCGAGGCCCTCGACAATCGCCGTCTTGCCGACGCCCGGCTCGCCAATCAGCACCGGATTATTCTTGGTGCGGCGCGACAGGACCTGAATGGTGCGGCGGATTTCCTCATCGCGGCCAATCACCGGGTCCAGCTTGCCAGCCCGCGCCGCTTCGGTGAGGTCGCGGGCATATTTCTTCAGTGCGTCATAGCTGTTTTCCGCTGTGGCATTGTCAGCGGTGCGGCCCTTGCGCAAATCCTCAATGGCCGAGTTGATCCTGGCCGGTGTGGTGCCGCAGTTGGCGATGATTTTGCCCGCATCGGCGCTTTTTTCCATGGCGAGAGCCAGCAGCAGGCGCTCGACGGTAATGAAGCTGTCTCCCGCCTTCTGGGCAATCTTCTCCGCCGAATCAAAAATGCGCGCCGTGGTGGGGGCCAGATAGAGCTGCCCGGCACCGGAACCGGCAACCTTGGGCAGCTTGGCCAGCGCCAGTTCCACTTGCTCCAGCGCCTCGCGCGAGCGCCCGCCGGATTTGTCAATCAGGCCAGCCGAGAGGCCCTGATCATCGTCCAGCAGCACTTTCAGGATATGTTCGGGCAGGAATTGCTGGTGCCCCTCGCGGATGGCGAGGGATTGCGCGCTCTGCACGAAACCCCGGGCGCGTTCGGTAAATTTCTCGAAGGTCATAGGTGTTCTCCCCGGCCTGCACGGCACCCCGAAGCGGCGATTATGCAGCCATCTGGCGTCATTGGGTCCCCGAAAGCGACCGCTGCAACAGATTTAAGCGGGAAGTGCCGGGGTTGTAAGGGGCGCAGCGCAAATTTCACGGATGTGGATTGGGAAAAAGGGCGGGGAACTCCCCGCGTTGTGAATATCAAAGGCCCGATCGGTAGCGAGGGTCGCTCCTCCCCATTCTTCATGGGGGGAAAGTGGCGGACCGCCGGATGAGGGGCGGCTCTGACTCTGTTTTTAATGGCCTTTCCGTAACTGGTTTGACTCCGGGCCGCCCCTCATCCGCCCTTCGGGCACCTCCCCATAAAGAATGGGGACAAGGGATTACTCCCGCAGGCTTCGGCACGCGACTTTTGCGATTTATAGTTCAGATATCACCGGCTTTTCGATTGGTATTTTGGGCGAACAAAGCATCGATAATTCTCATAATTTTCACCGGACTGGCGTCAAGGCTTTTCAGTGAAATGAAAATGCTATCTTTCTTGTAGCCAAAGTACCCATACAGCCCTTCGTGGAAAATATTCCTTGGAACAGTTCTTTCAGTTTTTAAATTCAGAATTGCGCCGTAAAGTCCGTTTTTGTTCGACAGATGTCTGATCGTTTTAATTTCTCCCCAAGCTATCGGATTTTTCCCAACTCGCCGGTAAGTAAAATGTTCTAGTTTTAAAATGAGAATTGGATAAGGTATAAATGAATTTGACAAACAAATAAATGAGTCCAGCCAAATTTTTACACATAAAAATGAAAAAAATATGTAATTACCCCACCCTTATTTCCGCTGATTTTTCCGCCCCTTGCCAATCCCGCGAAACTCTGAATCCATGGGGGCATGGACCGGACTGATTTGCAGCTGCTGAGCAAGGACGAACTGATTGACTTGGTGCTGTCGCTGCAGCGCCCTGACAAGACGTCGCGCACGTCTTCGAAGCCGCCTTCGACCGACAAGAAGGA
>JAYVYA010000085.1:0-6489 GCA_043784745.1 Hyphomicrobiales bacterium | reverse complement strand
ACCCCTTCCTGAAAGTGTGCGACGATCTCGACACGCTGTTCATCGGCAACCGCATCTTCAAACAGCGCAATGTCGATATCGGCGTGGTGAGCCTGGACGAATGCTGGAAATGGGGTTTTTCCGGCGTCATGGTGCGCGGCTCCGGCGCGCCGTGGGACCTCCGCAAATCCCAGCCCTATGAATGCTATGAGGAGATGGAATTTGACATCCCCGTCGGTCGCCATGGTGACAATTACGACCGTCAGGTGATCCGCATGGAAGAGATGCGCCAGTCCGTGCGCATCATGAAGCAATGCGTCGAGAAGCTGGGCCTGCCCGGCGGGCAGGGGCCGGTGATGACGCAACAAGGCCGCTACGCCGTGCCCTCGCGCGCCAAAATGAAGCAGTCGATGGAAGCGCTGATCCACCATTTCAAGCTGATGACGGAGGGCTATCATGTGCCCGAAGGCGAGGTCTATGCCGCCGTGGAAGCGCCCAAGGGCGAGTTTGGCGTCTATCTCGTCTCCGATGGCACCAACAAGCCCTACCGCTGCAAAATCCGCGCCCCCGGTTTTGCCCATCTGCAGGCAATGGATTTCATGTGCCGGGGCCACATGCTGGCCGATGTTTCGGCGATATTGGGATCGCTGGATATTGTCTTTGGTGAGGTGGACCGCTGATGGCCCGCAAACGCACTTTTGGCAGCTCGGTGCGCCATTTTGTCTATCGGGTCATCGGTGGGCTGATTGGGCTCGGCGTCGCGGTCTTCATTTTTCTTGGCCCGCTCAACCATGCCCCGCAAGTGGCGTTCGATCAGGCCACCGGTTTCCTCGCCGTGTTCTTCACCGCTGTGCTGGCCTATTTTGGGCTGGAATTGGGGAGTTGGGTGGCGTCGGATGCGGGGCCGGTTGATACGCCTGCGCAGATGCCGGATAAGACGGCGTAACAGTCCAAAATATCTGCCTTTTGCCGGGTGGATAATTGAAACGATAGTGGAAGTGCAAAAATGTCTGTTCGCCGCCTAGCCGCCGTCCAGCCCGCCTCCTTCGCCTTTACAGCGGAGAACGAGGTTTGGGCCAAAATGCAAATCGCCAAATATCCTGCCGGACGCCAGGCTTCTGCCGTCATCCCGCTGCTGTGGCGGGCGCAGGCGCAGAATGAGTACTGGCTGCCAAAGCCTGCCATCGAAAAAGTCGGCGAGATGCTGGACATGCCGGTGATCCGCGTGCTGGAAATCGCCACGTTCTACTCCATGTTCAATCTGGAGCCGGTGGGGAAACACTTTGTCCAGTTGTGCGGCACCACCCCCTGCGCCCTGCGCGGGGCGGAGGCGATCAAGGATGTCTGCCGCGCCAAAATCGGCGAGCAGCGCCAGGTCTCGGCAGACGGCAAGTTTGCGTGGCTGGAAGTCGAGTGCCTCGGGGCTTGCTGCAACGCACCGATGGTGCAGATCAACGATGAGTATTACGAAGACCTGACGCCAGAGAATTTCGCCAAATTGCTGGATGATTTGCGGGCGGGCAAGCCTGTCGCAAAAGGCTCGCAATTGGGTCGCCACCGCTCGGAACCCTTGGGCGGCGAGGATACGCTGAAGGAAGCGGGCCTGTATGACGGGTCCGTCATCGGCGCATGGAAACAACGGTTTGAAGATGAGTCAGCCAGGACTGTCAATTTGGCAGCCGACACAGGTGCCAAGGTGGCTGTGCCGCTGGCCGCGTCATCGCCCGCCGCCGCATCCGGGCCAGCCATGGTGCCTGTGACCACGGCGACCAATGCGGCCAGCGCCTCGCCTGTGACCGATGCCGCCGCCCGCGAGGCACTCGCCAATCAGGACGAGGCGGCGATTGCGGCCAAACTCGCCACCTTGCCCAAGGACGCCACGCCGGAGCAGAAAGCCAATGCCGTTGGTTCGCGGCCGGTTGGCATCGCGGCCCCCCGAACCGCCAAGGCCGATGATCTCAAGCGCATCAGAGGGATTGGCCCGGTCAACGAGGGCAAGCTGAACCAGCTCGGCATGTTCCACTTTGACCAGATTGCCGCCTGGACCCGTGCCGAAATCGCCTGGGTAGGCACGTTTCTCTCGTTTCCGGGGCGAATTGACCGGGAGGATTGGCTGAATCAGGCAGGGGCGCTGGCCACAGAATTTTCGCAGCGCGTTGCCAAGGGTCAGATGCCCTCCAGCAAGTCATAGGTGCAGCATGGTCGAAGTGACAAATGAGTTGATGTTTGAAGTGTTAAAATGGCTTCAAACCAATCAGATGCAACTGGCCGAAAGCATCGTTGAGGTAAAGACTGAGCTTCGTGCAATTCGCGGGCACATCAGTGCGATGCAGCTCGATATTGGAAATTTGTACTCTGGTCAGGCCAAGCTTGAGCTGCGACTGGAGCGAATTGAACAGCGGCTTGAATTGGTTGACGCCCACGCCTGATCAAGTGAATTTTAGGACAAGTCCCATGCTCGCCGACAAAGACCGCATTTTCACCAATCTCTACGGACGCCATTCGCCCGGCCTCAAGGCCGCGCAGATGCGCGGCGCTTGGGATGGCACCAAGTTTCTGCTCGACAAGGGCAAGGACTGGATCATTAATGAAATGAAAGCCTCGGGCCTGCGCGGGCGCGGCGGGGCAGGGTTCCCGACGGGCCTGAAATGGTCGTTCATGCCCAAGCCGGATCCGGCGCGCCCGAGCTATCTCGTCGTCAATGCCGACGAATCGGAACCCGGCACCTGCAAGGACCGTGAAATCCTGCGCAATGATCCGCATTTGCTGGTGGAAGGCTGCCTCATCGCTTCCATGGCGATGGGTGCGCACGCCTGCTACATCTATGTGCGCGGCGAATATATTGCCGAGGCCGACGCGCTGGAAGCGGCCGTCAACGAGGCCTATGGTGCCAGCTTGATTGGCAAAAACAATATCCACGGCTGGCCGTTTGACCTCTACGTGCATCGCGGGGCCGGTGCCTACATTTGCGGCGAGGAGACGGCGCTGCTGGAATCGCTGGAGGGCAAGAAGGGCATGCCCAGGATGAAGCCGCCATTCCCCGCCAATATGGGCCTGTATGGCTGCCCGACCACGGTCAACAATGTTGAATCCATCGCCGTTGCGCCGACCATTTTGCGGCGTGGCGCGGCCTGGTTCGCCAACTTTGGCGCGAAAAACAATGTCGGCACCAAATTGTTCTGCATCTCCGGCCACGTCAACAAGCCCTGCAACGTGGAAGAGGCGATGTCGATCCCCTTCCGCGAACTGATTGACCGGCATTGCGGCGGCATTCGCGGTGGCTGGGACAATCTGCTCGCCGTCATCCCCGGCGGCTCGTCGGTGCGCATGGTGCCCTCGGCGCAAATCATCGACACCGCCATGGATTTTGACTCGCTGCAGAAGCTTGGCTCGGGCCTTGGCACAGCGGCGGTGATTGTGATGGACAAATCCACCGACATTATTCGCGCCATTGCCCGCCTCAGCTATTTCTACAAGCACGAAAGCTGCGGCCAGTGCACCCCTTGCCGCGAGGGCACCGGCTGGATGTGGCGCGTGCTGACCCGCATGGCCGACGGCCGGGCCCAGAAGCGCGAAATCGACATGCTGCTGGATGTAACCAAGAAGATTGAAGGCCACACGATCTGCGCTTTGGGTGACGCAGCGGCCTGGCCGGTGCAGGGCTTGATCAACCATTTCCGTCCCGAGATTGAGCGGCGGATTGACGAATATTCGGCGCGGGCGGGCGCGGAGCCGGTGAGGATGCTGGCAGCGGAATAGGGGAGGTTCACCGGTACCGTCAAACGTTCCAAAAGTGTATTGACAGGCCGGCGTTCTTGTTTCATTCTGTTACCCAGAAATTGATCGCAGGAGATCGTCAATGGCGGAAGAACCGGAAAATCTGGTGCTCGAAATCCTTCGGCGGATGCAGGGAGACATGGCGTCCATGAAGAGCGATATTTCCGGCATCAAGCGTGTGCAGGACAACCATACGCTGAAGCTGGATTTTCTGGCTGAGCGGGTGGAAATGCTGCACGAGGGCACCATGGCCGCCTTAAACATGTCAGCCATTACCCACAATTCGCAGAAAAAGATGGAAGCGGAGCTGAAGGTTTTGACCCGCCGCGTGGAAAATCTGGAAAATGCCCACTGAATTCTGCAAGTGAGTTCTTGAGTGCGAGGGGGCGGGCTGCACCCCTCCTGGTTTGTGTCGAATAAAAACGGGTCGCCAAAAATACCCCTGCCGTTTATCTTTAGCGTTGTGCTCTCAAAACAATGGTGATTGCAGTATCGCTCACCGGTAAGCCGCATCCGCCGCAATGTTCCTAGCAATCTCCCGCTCCCAGCGGTCGCCATTGGCCAGCAGCTTGTCCTTGTCAAAATACAATTCTTCGCGCGTTTCCACCGCAAATTCCGCATTCGGACCCTCGACAATGGCATCCACCGGGCAGGCTTCCTGGCACAGGCCGCAATAGATGCATTTCACCATGTCGATATCGTAACGGGTTGTGCGCCGCGTGCCATCGTTGCGGCGCGGCCCGGCCTCGATGGTAATGGCTTGGGCCGGGCAGATCGCCTCGCACAGCTTGCAGGCGATGCAGCGCTCCTCGCCATTGGGATAGCGGCGCAGCGCATGCTCGCCCCGGTAGCGCGGCGATTGCGGGTTTTTCTCGTGAGGATAGTTCAAAGTGGACTTCGGCTTGAAGAAATATTTCATCGACAGCACGAATGCCCCGAGAAATTCGGTCAAAAACAGGGATTTGGCGGCTGTGTCGAGTCTCATGGCAAAAATCCCTTCAATGCGGCATTCCGGCCCAGCCGGTGATTTGCAGCACGCCGGCCACCACAACCACACCCGCCAGCGAAATCGGCAAAAATACTTTCCAGCCCAGCCGCATCAGTTGGTCATAGCGGTAGCGCGGCACGAAGGCCTTGACCATGGCAAAGCCGAAAAACACTACGCAGGTTTTCAAAAGGAACCAGATCACGCCGGGCACCCACGTAAACGGCGCGAACGGGATCGGTGACAGCCAGCCGCCCAGAAACAGCACCGTCGTCATGGCGCACATCGAGACAATCGCAACATATTCCCCGAGCATGAACAGCATATAGGGCGAGGATGAATATTCGACCATGAAGCCGGCGACGAGTTCGGACTCGGCTTCCACCAGATCAAACGGCGGGCGGTTGGTTTCGGCCAGCGCCGAGATGAAAAATATCACAAACATCGGAAACAGCGGGATGAAATACCAGTTCAAAATCCCCCAGCCGCGATCCTGCGCCCGCACGATGTCAGTCAGGTTGAGCGAACCCGCGCAGAGCAGCACGGTGATAATGACAAAGCCAATCGAGACTTCATAGCTGACCATTTGCGCCGCCGAGCGCAAGGCCGACAAAAACGGATATTTGGAATTGGAGGCCCACCCCGCCATGATGATGCCGTAAACCCCCAGCGACGAAACGGCAAATATGTAGAGAATGCCGACATTCAGGTCGGCAATCGCCCAGCCATCGGCCACCGGCACCACCGCCCAGGCGGAAATCGCCAGAATGCCGGTGATGAAGGGTGCCAGCAAAAACACGCCCTTGTTGGCACCCGCCGGAATCACCGGTTCTTTCAGCATGAATTTCAGCAGATCGGCAAAGCTTTGCAGCAGGCCCCACGGCCCCACAACATTGGGTCCGCGCCGCATCTGCACTGCCGCCCAGATTTTGCGGTCCGCATAGAGAATATAGGCAACAAACAGCAGCAGGCCGACCATAAGCCCCAGGCATTTCAGGACGATCAGCAGCAGCGCGAAAATATCCATCATTGCTACTCCGCTGCCTGAAGCCGCTGGCCGCCGGCCCGCTGCAGCGCCAGCGCCGAACATTCCGCCATGACACTGGAAGCGCGCGCGATCGGGTTGGTGAGGTAAAAATCGGTGACGGCGGAGGTAAAAGCCGCCTTGCCCGCAGGCGCGGCCACCGCCGCCAGAGCCTCCGCATTAAAGCTGCCCGGCTCGATCTGGTCAATCCTCGCCATATGCGGGTGCGCGGCATACAGCGCCGCCCGCAAGCCGCCCAGCGAATCAAACGGCAATTTCTGGCCCAGGACTTCCGATAGCGCCCGCACAATCGCCCAGTCTTCCTTGGCCTGTCCGGGCGGGAAATTGGCCCGGTCGGCCATTTGCACCCGGCTGCACCGCACCAGCCCCGAGGCCGGCGAGCGCGACCACTGGCAGGACTCGTTCGAGCTGCAGCCGCCGGTCTCGGCGGGCCGCGAGCGCGGTTTCGAAATGGCGTCGATCACGCTGCTGGTGCGCGGCGCGCTGATGCCCCAAGGCGCCACGCTGATGGTGTTCGACGACATCACCGAGCTCGTCTCGGCGCAGCGCAGCGAGGCCTGGAGCGAGGTGGCGCGGCGCCTGGCGCACGAAATCAAGAACCCGTTGACGCCGATCCAGCTTTCGGCCGAGCGGCTGCAGCACAAGCTCGGCCACAAGCTCGAAGGCACCGACCAGGCCATGCTCGCGCGCTCGGTCGACACCA
>JAYVYA010000084.1:0-3177 GCA_043784745.1 Hyphomicrobiales bacterium | reverse complement strand
AAGCGTGTAACTTTTGCGAACTTTTCCAGACATCCCTTTTCCTCCAAAACCGATTATACACAATCAGCCAAGGGAGACGTTTTTCGGGGGCAAGGTCATTTCACCCGATCACAAGCGGTGCGAAAGCATCACTTGTTCGTGCTCGGGTCGCGGAAATTTTCCTGAGTAATCCTGAACAAGGAAGGGTCCGGGCGTTTCGCGGTATCGATGTTAAACAACGAGACAAGTGTTTCATAGCCCTGCGGGTCAATTACCTTCCATTGTTTCAGCGCAAAACTGGTCGAATCGAATGTCAGCTTGATCCGCGATGTCCCGCCGAAAGTAGCCTTGTCCTCAATAAAAATGGACGTCGAAGTGCTCTCTGATGAGACATCCAGAATTTTGGTGTCCCTGCTGATGTCGATTTTCTCTTTCAGCAGAAATTTTAAAGGCGTCTGTCCGATGAAATACAGGTCTTGAGTCCCCAGTTTCTTGTCCCGTACAGCCACAGAGGTTCCGTCGGCAATAATCTCCAGACTTGCGGGTTTGTTATATTCAAATCGCATCCTTCCGGGCTTCTGTATATATAACTTCCCTTCCGTGCGGTGCCCGTCAGCGCCAATCTGAACAAAATCCGCCGTCATCAAAGGTGAGGAATTTAGATAATCATTGGCATTGGCAATCGCCATGGTTTGGTCAATTGGAGATATCTTGCCCGGTGCCGGTTTGGCTGGCGCCGCCGCAGCCGGCTTTTTGGGCTGCAATTGCAGGGGTCCCCCTTGACCAAAGCTGTGGCCGCAGCCAGCAAGCAGCAGGAAAACCATGAAAACACTTCGGATCAGAAACATTGCACTGCCTTGGTGAGCCACGCGACGCGTGACTGGATAGTTGGTTGTTGCGGCAAATCCGGGGCAGGGTCTATTCGTCTTGCCCCGGATCAAAAGCTCCGCGATCTACGCCGCCGCCAGTCAATATTTCACGCTTGCCGGAATGATTGGGCGAACTCACAACGCCTTCACGCTCCATGCGTTCCACCAGTGAGGCGGCTTTGTTGTAGCCAACGGACAAGCGCCTCTGGATGTAGCTGGTGGAGCATTTCCGGTCGCGCAGCACGATATTGACGGCGCGATCATATAGATCTGCGGATTCCTCTCCGTCCATCGTGCTTTGCGCCGGAGCTTCCGTTGCGGCCTCGTCCGGAATCTCGGCCTCGCTGGTAATCGCGTCCAGATATTCGGGCTGGCCCTGCGTTTTGAGATGCGCGACGATTTTCTCGACCTCGGTGTCCGAAACAAACGGGCCATGGACGCGGGAAATACGCCCGCCGCCAGCCATGTACAGCATGTCGCCTGATCCCAGCAGCTGCTCGGCGCCCTGCTCGCCCAGAATGGTTCGACTGTCGATCCTCGAGGTCACCTGGAATGAAATGCGGGTCGGGAAGTTTGCCTTGATCGTTCCGGTGATGACATCGACAGAAGGCCGCTGTGTTGCCATGATCAGATGAATGCCGGCGGCTCGGGCCATCTGGGCCAAGCGCTGGATGGCACCCTCGATATCCTTGCCCGCCACCATCATCAAATCGGCCATTTCATCGACGATGACAACAATATAGGGGAGGACTGCGAGGTCCATATCCTCCTGCTCATAGATGGCATCTCCGGTTTCCTTGTCATAACCGGTTTGAACAACGCGCGTAATCACCTCGCCCTTCTGCTGGGCTTCCATCACCCTGACGTTGAATCCATCAATGTTGCGCACGCCCACCTTGGACATCTTCTTGTAGCGGTCTTCCATTTCGCGGACTGCCCATTTCAGTGCGACTACGGCCTTTTTCGGGTCGGTAACCACGGGTGTCAGCAGATGCGGGATGCCGTCATAGACCGACAATTCCAGCATTTTCGGATCAACCATGATCAGGCGGCACTCTTCCGGCTTCAGGCGGTAAAGCAGCGACAGAATCATGGTGTTGATGGCGACAGACTTGCCCGAGCCGGTCGTCCCGGCAACGAGCAGGTGAGGCATTTTGGCTAGATCGACAATCACCGGTTCCCCGCCGATGGTCTTGCCCAAAGCGATGGCCAGCTTGTGCTTCGATTTCTCGAAATCCTCCGATGCCAGCAATTCCCGCAAATACACCGTCTCGCGGCGTTGGTTGGGCAATTCCACGCCAATGGCATTGCGGCCCTGCACGACGGCGACCCGCGCTGATATCGCCGACATCGAGCGCGCAATATCGTCAGCCAGGCCGATAACGCGGGAGGATTTGATCCCAGGTGCCGGTTCCAGTTCGTAAAGAGTGACAACAGGTCCTGGCCGGACATTGATAATGTCGCCCTTGACGCCAAAATCATCCAGCACGCCTTCCAGCAAGCGGGCATTCTGTTCCAGCGCGTCTTCAGAAATCTTGTTAGCGGCGAGCTTTTTGACTTCAGCCAGCAATTGCAAGGGGGGCAATTCATAGGCACCACGATCAATCAGCAGCGGCTGGCTTTCACGGATAAGGCGTTTGCCGGGACGGATTGGCGGAGCCGCTGCTGCAATCCGGTTGGGGATTTCAGTCACTTCGTCCTGAAAATCAGACGCGGGCTTGCGCAGTTGCGTTGCCTGTTCAGTACGCAGGGCACGCGGGGCAAACTCGCTTGCATCAAACGGTGGCGTTCCCAAAACAGGTTCGCGCCTTTCAACTGCAACCGGTACCGGCATTTTGAATTGGGGATATTCCCTGTCCAGTTGTTGGCCCGGCTGTCCGGACAATCCAGGACTTGAAAGCCATGGCGCACGGTCCCTGGGAGGTTTCGATGCCTTTCGGACCAACCACAGGCGCTGGAAGGAAGCCTTCAGGCTGAGCAAACCATGAACTACGGCCCCTACCGAGACAATTCCAAAGCCGGGTTCGCCATTGTCCTCGTCGTCATCCTGTTCGGCCTGCGCGGGCTTGCGCGCCGCTGCCCTTGACGAGGCGGGTGCGGGAATGCCCTCGTCCTCGCTGCCTGAACGGCTTGATCGCGGGAATGCAGAGGCGGCAGTCAGGCACAAAATAGCAGTCACGAACAACAGCAAGGCGGTCAATACATGCAAAAGCCGGGAAGCCCCTGACAGTTTTCGGGGCAAAAACAGGACGATATCTCCAACCACGCCGCCCAAGCCCGTAGGCAGCGGCCACCGGTCAGGGACCGGAAATGCGGAGGCAAGCCCGGC
>JAYVYA010000083.1:0-3033 GCA_043784745.1 Hyphomicrobiales bacterium | reverse complement strand
CGGCGAGGGCCTCGGCCTGACCAATGACTGGGTCTACCGCATCATCAAGCATGTCGGCAATTACGGCGAAGTGTTTGACCGCAACGTCGGCGAAAACTCGAAGCTGAAGATCAAGCGCGGCCTGAATGCGCTGTGGTCGAAAGGCGGCATCCAATACGCCCCGCCCGTGCGCTAGGCACGATGTTCGCCGGGCTTGAATACAAGCCTTGCGGCACCGGCGGGCCAATCCCGCCGGTGCCCAAAAGCCGCAAGGCAGCCGGGAAACAGGCTGGGCGATTTCGAGCGTTGGGGAGCCGGTGACTTGAGTTTGAATCAGGCGGGAGAGCGGCCGAAAGTCCCTTTTTTTTACGATCCTGCGGTGCGCGGCTACGCGGCTCAGGGGCTTTTGCTGCTGATTCTCGCGGTTCTGGTGTATTTTGCCGTGACCAATGCAGCGGACAACATCCGCCGCAACAATATCCCGACCGATTTCAGCTTCTGGAATGCGCCAGCGGGTTTTGACACCAACCAGCACCTGATCCCCTTTTCCGCTGCCGCGCAATCGACCTATGGCCAGGCTTTTCTGGTTGGCCTGCTGAATACGCTGCTGGTCGGCGCCATTGGTTGCGTTCTGGCGACTTTTCTGGGCTTTTTCATCGGTATTGCCCGCTTGTCGAGCAACTGGATCGTAGCCAAAATGGCGATGGTCTATGTCGAGACCCTGCGCAACATCCCTCTGCTGCTGCAATTGTATTTTTGGTACCAGGCCATCCTCCCGCTATTGCCGGACCCCAAACAGTCGCGGCAATTGCCCGGCAATATTTTTCTCAATAACCGCGGGCTGATCGTGCCCGAGCCGCAGTTTGGTCCCGGTGCCATCTGGATGCTGCTGGCCTTGCTGGCCGCCATTGTGATCGCGCTGGTGTTCCGCTCCTGGGCCAGCAAGTGGCAAATGGTGACGGGGCAGCGAGCGCCGGTGGCACTGGTGGCGCTGGCGCTGGTGGTTGGCCTGCCGTTGCTGGCCTATTTTGTCAGCGGCATGCCGTTGTCGTTCAATGTGCCGAAACTCGGCAAGTTCAATATCACCGGCGGCATACCGGTTTTTACCGAATTTGTGGCACTGCTGTTCGGGCTGGTGCTCTACACCGCCTCGTTCATTGCCGAAATTGTCCGCGCCGGCATTGTCTCGGTTCCCAAAGGCCAGACGGAAGCGGCGGGGGCGCTCGGCCTGCGGCCGGGGATAACAACCAAGCTGGTCATTGTGCCCCAGGCGCTGCGGGTCATCATCCCGCCGCTGACCAGCCAGTATCTCAACCTGATCAAGAATTCCTCGCTGGCGGTGGCGATTGGCTACCCCGACCTCGTGCAGATTTACATGGGCACCGTGCTGAACCAGACCGGCGCGGCGGTGCAGGTGGTGCTGACCACCATGGCGGTATACCTCGTGATCTCGCTGGTGATTTCGCTGGGCATGAACATTTATAACCAGCGCATGTCGCTGGCGGAGCGCTGACATGACCCTTCTCGCCTCGCCCGGCACGGCCCCGGTCCTCCTCCAGAAATATTTGCGCACGGAGGCAGCTTCGGACCTGCCTCCGCCCCATGCGGTCGCCGGCCCCGTGGCATGGGTGCAGAAAAACCTGTTTTCCGACTGGCAATCTGTGGTGCTGACCCTCATCGGCGGCGCAATAGCGGCATGGGCGGTCTACAATCTGCTCGACCTGTTCCTGTTCAGCGCCATATTCAGCGGCACAGACGGAACCCCCTGCCGGGCGCCTGATTCGGGCATGTGCTGGCCCTTCATCGTCCAGAAAATGCCGTATTTCATGTATGGCTCCTATCCCGTCGATCAGCGCTGGCGCGTGGATATTTTTCTGGTGGCGGGCGCGGTGATGATTTTCTGGCTGCTGTGGGACAAGGCCCCGCGCAAGGATATCGCCGCCGGGCTGTTCTTCATCGTCTATCCCATCGTCAGCTTCTGCCTCTTGTCCGGGTTGCCAGCTATCGGCCTGCGCCGGGTTGACACCAACGACTGGGGCGGGATTTCCGTCAGCCTGCTGATGTCGCTGGTTGGCATTGTATTCTCGCTCCCGTTCGGTATCCTGCTGGCACTCGGGCGGCGCTCAAAACTGCCGATCATCAAAGTGTTCTGCGTTGTCTTCATCGAGTTCCTGCGCGGCGTGCCGTTCATCACCGTGCTGTTCATGGCGGTGCGGCTGCTGCCGCTGTTTGTGCCCTACTGGCTCCAGCCCGACAAACTGCTGCTGCCCCTGATTGGTACCGTGATGTTTGCCTCCGCCTATATGGCCGAGGTGGTGCGCGGCGGTTTGCAGGCCATGCCCAAAGGCCAGTTTGAAGGGGCGATGGCCATGGGCCTGGGCTACGGCCAGATGATGCGGCTGGTCATCCTGCCTCAGTCCCTCACCATGGTCATCCCCGGCATTGTCAACACCTTCATCGGCCTGTTCAAGGACACGACTCTGGTGGTCGTTGTCGGCGTGTTCGATTTCCTGCAAGTGGTTGTTACGGCGGGCAAGGATCTGGACTGGGCCGGCCCCAGGCTTCTGATCACAGCCTTCACCTTTGCGGCGATGTTCTACTGGGTGTTCTGCTTTGGCATGTCGCGCTATTCGCTCTATATGGAGCGCAAGCTTAGTGTCGGAAAACAACGATAACCTCCTGTTCCATTTGTCTTGTCCAACGGATTACGCCCATGGCTCTCGCGCTGAAACCCGCCCCGCTCAAAACCGCCACGGCCATTGAGCTGATTGGCATGAACAAATGGTTTGGCCAGTTCCATGTCCTCAAAGACATTAACCTGAACGTCCAGCGCAGCGAGAAAATCGTCGTCTGCGGGCCGTCGGGGTCCGGAAAATCCACGATGATCCGCTGCATCAACCGGCTGGAGGAACACCAGAAGGGCAAGATCATCGTGGATGGCGTGGAACTGACCAATGATCTGAAGAAGATCGACGAAATCCGCCGCGATGTCGGCATGGTGTTCCAGCATTTCAACCTGTTTCCGCATCTCACCATTCTGGAAAATTGCACGCT
>JAYVYA010000082.1:0-13448 GCA_043784745.1 Hyphomicrobiales bacterium | reverse complement strand
GGGTTATCCACAGTCATCCGCCATCGCCGCCACAGCCGCGACCAACCGATCGAGGTCCGACTCAGCGGTGTACGGCGATTAGCCGCTGCCTGATCGCCTATGCCTCACATTGCCACCAAACTCATGATCGTTACGGATTCATTCTTGACCCTTGGCGCGCCCCCAAATTTTCCGATGCGCGCCTGGCCGGCTTGGCGGCTGCGCAAGGATCGTTGGCAGCCTGGCGTGATGCCGTTTCCGGCGCCGAAATCACGCTGGTGGGCCATACCGATCCGATTGGCACGGCGGAAGCCAATATGGTCCTGTCCGACCACCGCGTGCGGGCCGTGGCGCGCTATCTAGGATCGCAAGGCATCAAGCTGACGGTCAACATTGTGCCCAAGGGCGAGAGTGACCCATTTGACGTCTCGGTGCTGCCCGTCAAGCCGACGCAGGCGGAGGAATATGCCCTCGACCGGCGTGTGGAATTGCTGCGCTAGGCGCTGAACCCAACCAAGGAACGGCCCGATGATGCGCCAGAAACTCAATTGCCTCGCTGTTGCCGGAATGCTGCTGCTTTCCTGCGCCGCTTCCGCCTTGGCGGCTGCGCCGGTTCTGCAATCGGCCAAGGGCAAGCAGGTCCGGGCCTTTCTGGTCGGCATCGACAAATATCTCTACGTCAACCCGCTGCACGGTTCCGTAGCCGATGTCCGCGATATTGAAGCGGCGCTGAAAAGCGTGGGTGTTCCTGCTGGCAATATCAAAGTGCTGGCCGATACCGAGGCGACCCGCGCCAGCTTTGTGGCGCAGATGGAAAAGTTGCTGGCGGATTCACAGTCGGGGGATCTGGCCGTCATCAGCTTCTCCGGCCACGGCATGCGCGTGCCGGAACTGGCGGTGTGGAAGGGCCATGAACCCGACGGCAAGAGCGAGGAATTCGTGCTCGCCGCCTTTCAGCTCACCGGCCCCGGCACCAAGGAAGGGGTGATGAACAAGGAGATGAAAGCCTGGCTGTCGCGTTTTGATGCCAAAGGCGTCGATGTGATCTTTGTCGCCGACACCTGCCATGGCGGCGGCCTCGCCCGCAGCACCAGCGGCCCCGCCCCGGACCTGACGATCCGCCTGATCAAGGAAGCGCCGAAGGAAGCCGACAACCAGTTTGTGCCGATCAACGTCACCGGCAAGGAATTGACGCTGGATGTGCAGGACCTCACGCATATCAGCTTCCTCGCCGGAGCCGACCGCCAGCATGTGGTGCCGGAATTCCCGATTCCGGGCGAGGCCACGACGCGCGGCGCGCTGAGCTATGTGTTTGCCAAGGCCATTCGCGGCAAAGTCAATGCCACCGGCGATGGCGTCACCACACGCGGGCAATTGTTTCAGTATGCCCTGCAAATGGTCTCGCAATATTCATCCGGCCAGCAATTGATCGACTTTCTGCCCGGCGCTTCCGACCCCGCCGCCTTTGCCGTGCCGCTGATGCGCATGGCGGGCGATGCGCCGCCGCCGGTGACCGACCCGGTCAAGATTTCCGGGCCGGTGACACCGGCTGACACCATCAAGGTCTTCGTGCTGAATGGCGACCCCGCTGCACTCAAAACGCTTCAGCCGGTCGCGCAGTTTGCCACAACGGCCAGCAAGGCGGAGGCTGATATCATCTGGGATGCGGCGGCCAAAAAAATTATCAGCGCCGCCAATGATGTCGTGGCTGAAAATGTCGACCTGGCGCAGATGCCCGGCGTGATTGACCGGACCTTTGCCATTAACCGCATCAACAAGCTGTCGCAGCTGAATCCGCAGCCGATTTCGCTGCAGGCCGGCGGCCAGCGTTACACGACGCGGGATGTGCCGGTCATTATGGCCAATGGCCTGCAAAAGCAGCATTTGATTGTGTTTAACATTGCCGGCAATGGCGCGGTGCAAATGCTCAGCCCGTCAAAAGGCGAGCCCGACAGCGTCGACAAGCCGGACTGGCAATTCAAGCCGACTGTCAATCCGCCCTATGGCGAGGACCGCGTGGTGGCGATTTCCTCGCCCGATGCCATGCCCGGCCTTGCCGCCTGGCTGTGGAGCCGCGACCAGCAGGCCGTTGCCGGTCTGGTACCCGACCAGCTGGCCAAAGTCATCGCTGCCAACCCCGCCGTGCGAATTGGCACGGTTGGCCTGTTCACCAGCCCGTAGAAGCCTTGCCAGACGAAGGATCGCCCGATGCGCCAACTCCTCCTTTCCACCGCAATCGCCAGCGCGGCTCTGTTTGCGGCCACTCCGGGCATGGCGGTGGAACCCTCGCTTGAGGTGTTTTTGCGCGGCCTTGCGCCGCAGAACATGGCCGAATCCCTGCGTGTGGTCGGCGGAACCGCCACAACAGCGGAAAAATGGCCGTGGCAGGTGTATCTGACCGTGCCGCATGGTGGCGGCAATTTTGGCCTGTGCGGCGGCTCGCTGATCGCCCCGCGCTGGGTGCTGACGGCGGCGCATTGCCTGAATGACTGGGTCAAGAACAGCCCGATCACCGTGGTCGAGGGCATGCGTTCCATCGACCCCGATGATTTTATGAAGCGCGACGCCATCAAGGAATACAGGACGACCCGCGTGTTCATGGACAAATATGACGACAAGGTGCGCACCAATGATATTGCCCTGATCCAATTGCCCGAGGCGGCAGGATCAACGCCGGTTCCGCTGCAACTGGTAGCCGACCCCAGCCTGGAAGCTGCCGGAAAGGTAACGACGGTGACGGGCTGGGGCGTGCTGCATCCCATCAAGCAGCAACCCAATGGCACGGTTGTCGATGCCGATACGGGGCAGAAACTGAACAACTCGCAATTCCGCACCGGCAAGTTGATGCAGGTGCAATTGCCCCTCGTCGATTTGAAAACCTGCGAACAGATTTACAAGAGCGGCGATGGCAGCGTCGATGGCCGCAATCTTTGCGCCGGCTACAAGGAGGGCGGCAAGGATTCCTGTCAGGGCGACAGCGGCGGGCCGATGGTGGTGTCCCTGGGCAACAACCAGTTTCGCCAGATTGGTGTGGTCAGCTGGGGCGCGGGTTGCGCCAGCCCAGGCATTCCCGGCATTTATACCCGCGTGTCCGCTTTTTCGGACTGGATCAAGGCGACTCTTGGCAAGGATTTGGTGATTGCCGAAGGCGATACACCCGGCCCCGTGGCGAATGCGCCGCCTCCGCCTCCTGCGGTCAATCCGCCGCCCAAGCCTGTCGCGGTCAATCCGCCCCAGCCCGTGGGCGGCCCGCCTGCCCATGGCGCATCTGCACCTGCCCAGGCACCAGCGCCCGCAGCGGTGCCGGTGCCCGAGCCAACGCTTGCACCCGCGCCGGTGCAAACCGCCGCTGCACCGGCCAAGCCCGCCGTGCCGGAGCCGGTGCACACCAATGCGCCAGGCCGGGTGCAGCCACCGGCCACCCCCGACGGCACGCCGGACAATGCGTCCGACCCGATCGACAACAACCCCGGCGGCATTGCCATTGAGCTGGACTCGGGCGACGACGTCAAGATTGGTGCCAAGGTCGCCTTCCGCGTCACCGCCAAAAAGCCCGGCTATGTCACGCTGATTGACAAGGGGCCGGACGATACCATGACGGTGATCTACCCCAACGAATTCTCCCTGCGCACGCCAGGCGGCGGCAAGGCCAGCGGGCAGATTGTGCCGGGCCAGACCCTGACCGTGCCGGACAAGCGCAACCCCTATGCCGGATTTGAATACGTGATTGACCCGCCCGCCGGCGAGGGCATGCTGGTGGCGATTTTGAGCGATGCACCGTTGACGGCGGACGATTTGAAGGGCGGGCCAAAGGCTTTCAAATCACGGGCTGATTCGCGTGCCTTCATCATGCGCATTGCCGGCAAGCTGCGGGGCAGCATCAAGTCCCGCGCCGATGGCTCGCCCGAAAAGCCGGACTATTCCATCACTTTCCATCCCTACACCATTTCTCCCTGAATGAGGCGCGCCATGATTACCCGTCGTCTGCTTGCCGCCACCAGTGCTGCGGCATTGGGGAGCTTGTTTTGCGCCCCACATTTTGGTGCCCTGGCGCAGGAAAAAGACCCGGCTGCCCCGGCTGTTCCCGATGCGGTTGCCCCGCATCCTTCAGGCCTGGACAAAGCGGCAAGAGTGATGGGCCACGCCCAGGAAGCATTTGCCAGCCACCTCATCATGACCATGGCCAAAAGCGCCAAAGGCCAGAACATCATTGTCTCGCCTCTCAGCGCGACAGCGGCGCTGGCTATCGTCTCGGCTGGCTCTGACAAGGCGCTCCTGCATTCCATGCGCCAGACGCTGAAACTGCCCGCCACTGGCGATGATGCGGCCCTTTTTGGCAATCTGCTGGCGGATATCAAGGCCTATTCGGAGGCCGATGCCAAATCACCGCTTGCCGTCGCCAACCGTATCCTCATCGACCCCGCCAGCGAGCCCAATGCGGCAATGCTGGTGCCATTGGCGGCCAATGGTGTGGAAACCGCGCAGGAAGACCTGTCCGACCCCGCCAATATCGCCAAAATAAATGATTGGGTGAAGCAGAAAACCCGTGACCTGATTCCCAGCATCCTCGACCAGCCGCCGGGCAAGGGCTCTTTGGTGGCGCTCAACGCCTTGTATTTCAAGGATAAATGGCAATCGCCCTTCGATGCCGCCCGCACCCAGCCGCTGCCCTTCAACAGCACCGATGGCAAGAAGGATCCAGTGCCGATGATGGCGCAGGAGGGCACCCTGCGCTTCCGCCACGAGGGGGATTTGATTGGCGCGGACCTCGGCTTTGCCGACAAGCGGTTCAGCTTGGTGGTGGTCACCACAATCAGCAAGCCCGAGGAAGCGACGGCATTGACCAAGGCGGCGCAGGGCTGGCTTGGCGGCGAGAAATTTAGCGAGAGCATGGGCAGCCTCAAGCTGCCGCGCCTGCAAATGGAAGGCAGCAATGATCTGCTGGCACCGCTCCAGCACCTCGGCTTCAAGCCGGAGCCGAACTCGCTGCGCGGTTTTGCCGCCAAGCCGCCCGCCATTTCCGCCGTGCTGCAAAAAGCCGTGCTGAAACTGGATGAGGAAGGCGCGGAAGCCGCCGCCGCCACCGCAATTGTTGCCACCCGCAGCGTGGCTTCCGGCGAGGTGCATATGGTGGTGGACAAGCCGTTCGTGTTTGCCTTGCGCGACAGGAGCACCGGGTTTGTGGTCATGGCGGGATATGTGGCGCGGCCTGGGGGGTAGGCGCGAATATCGGCCACCCATGCGCTGTTATTGCCTAGGCAAAATGAAAACAGTCACTAAGCTGCACTCCGAGAAGTGGCGTCCAGCCACCGGGAGACCCGCGTGACCCCTGCCATCGAACTCACCGGCATTGAAAAGCGCTTTGGCCCGGTGCGGGCCAACCGCGATGTGTCGCTGAGCGTGGCCAAAGGCTCGATCCACGGCATTGTCGGGGAAAACGGCGCGGGCAAATCGACGCTGATGTCGATTCTCTATGGGTTTTATGAGGCCGATGCCGGGGAAATCCGCGTCAATGGCAACGCAGTTCGCATAAAATCCCCCCGCGCCGCCATCGCTCTGGGAATTGGCATGGTGCACCAGCATTTCATGCTGGTCGATACACTCAGCGTGGTCGAAAATGTCATGCTGGGGGCGGAAGGCGGCTTGTTGCTGGCCCGCGGCGAACAGGCGGTGCGGCAAAAATTGGCGCAACTGGCCAAGGACTATGGCCTGACGGTGGACCCGGACGCCCTGGTCGGCGCTTTGCCAGTCGGCCTGCAGCAGCGCGTCGAAATTCTGAAAGCGTTAGTGCGCGGGGCCGGTATCCTGATCCTCGACGAGCCGACCGCCGTGCTGACCCCGGCCGAAGCCGCCCAGCTGTTTGCCATGTTGCGGGTGCTGCGCGGCGAGGGCAAGACCATCCTGCTGATTACCCACAAGCTGCGCGAGATTCTGGCGGTGACCGACCGGGTTTCGGTGATGCGGGCGGGCACAATGGTGGCGCATTTTGACACCGCCAAAACCTCCGCCGCCGGGCTGGCCGATGCCATGGTGGGCCGCAAAGTGCTGCTGCGGGTGGACAAAACGCCGGCCCGCCCCGGTGCCGTGCTGCTGGAAGCGCGCAATCTGGTGGTGCGCGATGCCCAGGGCATCGCGCGGCTGGACGGGGTATCCCTCGATTTGCGCGCGGGGGAAATTGTCGGGATTGCCGGGGTTTCCGGCAATGGCCAGTCGGAATTGCTGGAGGCTCTGGCGGGCCTGGCACCGCTGGCGTCGGGCGAAATCCTGTTTGAGGGCCGCCCGCTTTCCCTGGGCCAGCGCAATCCGCAAGCCCTGCGGAAACTGGGCCTGATGCATGTGCCGGAGGACAGGCAGCGGCGCGGGCTGGTCATGCCGTTTGAAGCCAACGAGAGCGCGATACTGGGTTTTCAGGATGATCCGGCCTTCGGTGGCTGGTTTTTCAACCGCCGGGCCATTATCGCCGATTGCGCCACCAAAATGGCGATTTTTGATGTGCGCCCGGCAGACCCGCACCTGAAAAGCGCTAATTTCTCTGGCGGCAACCAGCAAAAAATCGTGCTGGCGCGCGAGATCGAGCGCGGACCCAAGGTGCTGATTGTCGGCCAGCCGACACGTGGCGTGGATATCGGTGCCATTGAGTTTATCCACAAAAAGCTCGTCGCCTTGCGCGATTCCGGCAAGGCGATTCTGGTGGTCTCGGTGGAGCTGGATGAAATCATGGCGCTGTCGGACCGCATCCTCGTCATGTGCGGCGGGCGGATCACCGGCGAGCGCCTGCCGGCGCAAACCAGCGAGCGTGACCTTGGCCTCCTGATGGCCGGTGTGACGGAGCAGGCGGCATGATCCCGCCGCTGCCCCGCTGGGCCGATCTGGTGCTGGTGCCGCTGGTCAATGTCACCGTCGCTTTCATCATCGCCGGACTGGTCGTGCTGGCGATTGGCGAAAACCCGCTGGAAGCGGTGCGCATTCTGGTCAAGGGCAGCCTTGGCTCGTCGGAAGGCATCGGATTCACCCTGTATTATGCCACCGATTTCATCTTCACGGGCCTGTGTGTCGCACTGGCGTTTCAGGCCGGGCTGTTCAACATTGGCGGCGAGGGACAGGCCTATGTTGCCGGGCTGGGCGCGGCGCTGGTATGCCTCAACTTTGGCACCCTGCCGGGCTTCGTGCTGGTGCCGCTCGGCATTTTGGGGGCGGCGGCGGCGGGGGCGCTGTGGGCCTTCATTCCCGGTGTGCTGCAAGCCAAGCGCGGCTCGCATATCGTCATCACCACCATCATGTTCAACTGGCTGGCGACGGCGCTGCTGGGCTATCTGCTGGTCAACGTCATGCGCCCGCCCAGTTCGATGCAGCCGGAGACGCGGGTGTTTTCCCCCGCCGCGCAAGTGCCGAAAATGGCGGATATTTTTGCGTCCCTCGGCCTGAAAATCTCGGCCTCGCCGCTCAATCTCAGCTTTGTGCTGGCGCTGGCGGCGGCGGTTGGCATGTGGCTTTTGATTTACCGCACCCGCCTTGGCTTTGCCATCCGCACCGTCGGCGTCAACCCGGAGGCGGCGTTGTATGGCGGCATTTCGCCCGCCCGCATCACCATGATCGCCATGGCCCTGTCCGGTGCTTTGGCGGGCGGGCTGGCGGTGAACGAGTTGATGGGTGTGCAGAACCGGCTGCTGCTGGAGTTCACCTCTGGCTACGGTTTTGTCGGCATTGCCGTGGCGCTGATGGGGCGGGGCCATCCGGCGGGCGTGGTGCTGGCCAGCCTGCTGTTTGGCATGCTCTACCAGGGCGGGGCCGAACTGGCATTCGACAAGCCGACCATCACGCGGGACATGATTGTGGTCATTCAGGGTCTGGTGGTTTTGTTTGCAGGCGCGCTGGAAGGGTTGTTTCGCGGCCAGATTGCCGGCGTGTTCGCGCTGTTCGCCAAAAAGCAGGAGGCCTGAATGCTGGATGCGGATGGCATCGCGTTCGTTCTGGCTTCCTCGATCCGGCTGGCGATTCCACTGCTCTGCGCCTGCCTCGCCGGGCTGTGGTGCGAGCGTTCGGGCGTGGTCGATATCGGGCTGGAGGGTAAAATGCTGATGGCCGCCTTCGCCTCGGCGGCGGCGGCCTCGGCTACCGGCAATGCCTGGATCGGGCTGGGCGCGGGAATGCTGGCTTCGCTGGCGCTGGCGCTGGTGCATGGCTTTGCCGCGATTGACCAGCGCGGCAACCAGATTGTCTCGGGCGCGGGCATTAACATGATTGCGGCGGGGCTGACCGCTCTGGTCGGCAACGCCTGGTACCGCCAGGGCGGGCGCACGCCGCCGCTGGAAGGGGACGCCCGCTTCCAGCCGCTGGTCTGGCCGGGCGTTGATGCGTTTCATTCCGTGCCGGTGCTGGGGCCCGCCTACAAATACCTCGTCTCCGGCCATGCCGCGCCGGCCTATCTGTGCCTTCTCGCCGTGCCGCTGACGTGGTTTGTCCTGCAGCGCACCCGCTTTGGCCTGCGTCTGCGGGCAGTGGGGGAAAATCCGGCGGCAGTGGATACGGCGGGTCTGTCGGTGCGCGGGCTGCGCTATGCCGGTGTGGCGATTTGCGGGGTCTTGTGCGGGCTGGGCGGCACGTATCTGGCGGTGGCGCAAGCGGCAGGGTTTTTGCCGCAGATGACGGCGGGCAAGGGGTTTATCGCGCTGGCGGCGCTGGTGTTTGCCAAATGGCGGGCGTGGCCGGCCCTGTTCACCTGCCTGCTGTTCGGCTTTCTCGATGCTGCCGCCATCCGTCTGCAAGGCATTGCCTTGCCGGGGATTGGCGAAGTGCCCGTGCAGGCGATCCAGGCCCTGCCGTATTTGCTGACGGTGGTTTTGCTGGCAGGCTTCATCGGGCGGGCGGTGCCGCCGGGGGCATCGGGTGTGCCTTATGTGAAGGAGCGGTGAGGGGGTATTACGAAACACTTCACCAATTGTCCGTTTTTCGGTATATGGGAAATCAGGCTCGAGCATGGAATTTCATTATGGCCGTTTTTGGTCCCCACATTGACTGGTCCGGTTGCGAGCTTGTTGAGCGCATTCCTGGCAAGGTTTCCGGCCGGGCGATTGTGCGCGGCACCCGCATCCTGCCGGATGGCATTGTGAGCGGCCACGCAATGGGTGAAAGCGTTGAGGATTTGCATGAAGGCTTTCCGGCACTTTCAGTGTTGCAAATCAGGCAGCTCCTCGAATTCGCAACCGTGCAGGCCGCGTACCGGAGCAAGCCGTGAAGGTCCTGCTCGACGAAAATCTCGACCACCGACTCCGAAAACTCCTGAGCGAGCATGAAGTTTTTACGGTCACCTACAAGGGATGGGCAGGCCTCAAGAATGGCGAGCTGCTGCGGACCGCGGAAAATGATGGAATCGAGGTGCTTCTCACTGGCGATCAAACGCTTGTGCTGGAGCAAAATCTTGCTGGGCTGCGGCTCGCGATAATTGCTATTTCAGCCGTTGAGTTTCCAGTTCTGAAAGACAATCTTGCACTGATCGGCGCGGCGGTACGTGGAGCTATGCCCGGAACTTTTCAAATGGTGGAATGTGGCAGATTTAACCGGAAAGGGTCGCAAGGCATGAAGAGCAAAGAGGAGAAATACGACCAAACCCTCGCCGCCCTCTTTACCGCCGCCCGCGCCGCCCAAGCCCGTGCCCATGCACCTTACTCGCGTTTCAAGGTTGGTTCCGCCATCCTCACGCCATCGGGCCGGATCTATTCCGGCTGCAATGTCGAAAATGCCGCCTATCCTGTTGGCACCTGCGCCGAGGCGGGGGCGATTGCGGCCATGGTAGCGGGCGGTGAAACCCGCATCGCAGCTGTCATGATAACGGGAGATGGTGAGGGGCTGGTGACCCCCTGCGGCGCGTGCCGCCAGCGCATCCGGGAGTTTGCCGGGCCGGACGTGCCGGTCCATATAGCCGGAAGCCAAGGCTTGCGCGAGAGCTTCACCCTTTCCGCCCTCTTGCCCCATGCCTTTGGACCTGACAATCTGGCACGGTAATGAATTGCCGGAGGTGCCGGTGCGAATCACGCCCGAAAGGTATAAAATTGCCGGAATCAGTCAACCAGAGCGAACAAGCCGCCGGCATCATCCGGGCGCGCGGGGTTATCGAGCCGATCGAGCTGGGCATTGTGCTGGGAACGGGCCTCGGCAGCCTTGTGGAGGCTGTGGAAAACCCGGTGACAATCCCCTTTGCAGATTTGCCCGGGTTCCCGCGCGGGGCCATCAGCGGCCATGACGGGCATCTGGTGATTGGCACGCAGGAGGGAATCCGCGTTGCCTACATGCAGGGACGTTCGCATTATTACGAGACAGGCAATCCCGGCACCATGGCCGTGCCGCTGGAAACGCTCGCTTTCATTGGTGCGCATTCCATCCTCCTGACCAATTCGGCGGGCTCGGTTCGGGCTGATCTCTACCCCGGCATGATCGCCATGGTGACCGACCATATCAATTTCAGCGGCAGCAATCCGCTGCTCGGCATGGGCGACGACGGCGGCTTTGTCTCGCTGACGGAAGCCTATGATCCACGCCTGCAAAGGCGGTTGAAGACCGCCGCCGCTTCGGTTGGCGTCGCCTTGCAGGAGGGCGTCTACATGTGGTTCAGCGGCCCCTCGTTTGAGACGCCGGCTGAAATCAAGATGGCCCGCCTGCTCGGTGCCGACATGGTCGGCATGTCGACTGTGCCGGAGGTGATCATCGCCCGCCGCATTGGCATGCGGGTGGCTGCCCTGTCGCTGATCACCAATTTCGGGGCCGGTTTTGCCAGCGGCAATCCGTCCCATACCGAAACCAAGACTATGGCCGGGTCGGGAGCTATCAGCTTCAAGCGTCTGTTGCGCGGCTTCCTTCGCACGAAGGAAGAGGCCTGGGGCATCAAGTCCCGTCCGGATGCGCTGCGGTGAGCGGGGCGGCGACAGCCCGGCGGGCACTCGGCCTGCTGGACCTGACGGATCTTTCGGACACTTGCTCGCAGGCTGCTATTGACAAGCTGTGCCATCGGGCGCGAACCCCGCAGGGCAATGTGGCCGCCATCTGCATCTGGCCGCAATTTGTCCGGCATGCGGCAAGGCTGCTGAAGGGTTCCGGCGTCAAGGTCGCCACTGTCATCAATTTTCCGGGGGGCGGAACCGATATTGACCGGGCACTCGAGGACACGCACGAAGCCTTGCGCGACGGGGCGGACGAAATTGATCTGGTGATGCCCTACCGGGCCTTTCTGCAAGGCGATGCAACAACGCCGCACGACATGATAGCCGCTGTCGCCGATGCCACGGCCCCGCACCATGTCCTGAAAGTCATCCTCGAAACCGGTGCGCTGAACCAGCCCGAAGCGATTGTGCGGGCCAGCCAGCTGGCGATTGCGGCGGGGGCCAGTTTCATCAAGACCTCGAGCGGCAAAACCCCGGTTTCCGCGACGCCGGAAGCCGCCAGACTCATGCTGCACGCGATCAAAGCCAGCGGCAAGCCGGTCGGCTTCAAGGCCGCCGGCGGGGTGCGGAGCGTGGAGGACGCCGCCCTCTACCTCGGCCTTGCCGATGAGATCATGGGGCCGGGCTGGGCCAGCCCCGCCACCTTCCGTTTCGGGGCCAGCGGCCTGCTGGATGCGCTGCTGGCCGCGCTGGACGGCAAGAGTGCTGCGGGCAAGGAGGGTTATTGATGCTGGCGCAGGAAATCATCCGCTGCAAGCGCGACGGCAAGACGCTGCCCGACGCGGACATAGCCGAACTGGTGGCCGGGCTGACCGATGGCTCGCTCAGCGAGGGCCAGGCGGCGGCCTTTGCCATGGCGGTGTTTTTCAATGGGCTGAATGGCGCGGAATGCACCGCCCTGACCCGCGCCATGACCCATTCCGGCAAAGTGCTGGAATGGAAGAGCGAGGGCTTTGACGGGCCGGTGCTGGACAAGCACTCGACGGGGGGTGTCGGGGATAATGTCAGCCTGATGCTGGCTCCGGCCGTGGCCGCCTGCGGTGGCTATGTGCCGATGATATCGGGGCGCGGCCTTGGCCATACCGGCGGCACGCTCGACAAGCTGGATGCCATTCCCGGCTATGTCTCGCAGCCCGACGAGGCTTTGTTCCGCCATGTGGTGCGCCTCGCAGGCTGCGCCATCATTGGCCAGACGGCTGACCTTGCCCCCGCTGACCGGCGGCTCTATCGCATCCGCGATGTGACGGCGACAGTGGAATCGATCCCGCTGATCACCGCCTCCATCCTGTCGAAAAAGCTCGCCGCCGGATTGCAGGGGCTGGTGATGGATGTGAAGACCGGCAGCGGTGCCTTCATGCCGACGCTGGAGGGCGCGCGCGAACTTGCCCGCTCGATCATCCGCGTGGCTGGCCTCGCCGGCCTGCCCACCCATGCGCTGATCACCGATATGAACGAGCCGCTGGCCAGTGCGGCCGGCAATGCGGTGGAAATGCAAAATGGCGTGGACTATCTGACCGGCGCGGCACGCGACCTGCGCCTGCACGAGGTGGTGCTGGCCCTGGGCGCGCAAATGCTGCTGGTGGGCGGGCTGGCGCAGGATTTGGCCATGGGCCGCGCCCGGCTGGAGCGGGCGATTGAATCGGGCGCTGCCGCCGAGCATTTTGCCCGCATGGTGGCCGAACTGGGCGGCCCACGCGATTTTCTCGACCAGCCCGGGCATTATCTGGCCCAGGCACCTTTGATTAAGCCAGTGCTGGCGGAAGTTTCCGGCTTTGTCACTGCCATGGACGTGCGCGCCATTGGCATTGCCGTGGTGGCACTGGGCGGCGGGCGGCGGCGCGCCAGCGACACGGTCGATCCCGCCGTCGGCTTCACCCAACTGGCCGGGATTGGCACAAGGGTCGAGCGCGGCGCGCCGCTGGGGCTGGTGCACGCGCGGGATGGCGCGCAGGCGCAGGCGGCGGCGTGGAGCCTGCGGGCGGCCTGCACCCTTGGCGAGATTGCGCCCCTCGCCAATCCGGTGATTATCGAGAGCCTCGCCGGGGAGCTGGCAGCATGACCCTGGTTATCGCGATCAGGGGCTGGGAGCCGGAGCCGTGGCTGGAGGAATTTCAGGCGCAGATGCCGGGTCGCGACATTGTCCTGGCCGGACAGGAGGTTGACCCGGCCAGCGTGCGTTACGCCGCCGTATGGAAGCCCAAACCCGGCCTGCTGGCCAGATATCCCAATCTCCGGGTGATCTTTTCGCTGGGTGCCGGGGTGGACCATGTCTTCCTCGACCCCGCCCTGCCGGACGTGCCCGTGGTGCGCGTGGTGGACCCGGACCTGACGGCGCGGATGAGCGAATGGGTGCTGCTGCATGTGCTGCTGCACCACCGCCAGCAGCGCATGTATGACTGGCAGCAGGGCGAGCGCATCTGGGCGGATGACCGTTTTCAGCCCGCCGCCCGCTCGGTGCGGGTGGGAGTGATGGGGCTGGGCGAACTGGGGGCCGATGCGGCGGAAAAGCTGCGGATCATGGGGTTTGAAATGGCG
>JAYVYA010000081.1:0-10701 GCA_043784745.1 Hyphomicrobiales bacterium | reverse complement strand
GGGCTGCAATGCGCAAAGGTGGAATGCTGACAGCAGCCTATTGCCCCACCTTCGAACAAATCTCCACCAGAAACCCGTTGAGATCCCGCACATAGGAGACAACCTGGCCCCAAGGCTTGGTCACAGGGGCCAGCACCGGCACGGCACCTGCCACCAAAGCTGTGGCATAGGCCGCGTTCACATTCTCGCTTACCAGCCCAATCTCAAAGCCGGGTGGCAGCGCGTCCGGGCGCACGGTCTGGCTGTGCACGCCGTTGCTGGCGACAAATTTTTCATCGACAAACGCCAGCGCGGTCGCGCCCGTTTCCATCTCGCTATAGCCGCCGGGATGGGCAAAACGGCATTGGAGACCAAAGGCTTTTTCGTAAAACGCCACGGTCGCATCGACATTGGCAACATAGAGGATGACATAGCCCAGATTCATGGCGTTCTCCGTCCAAAAGCCTGCTGCGGTGCATGGCGCACGGGCAGGGCATAGCCTATATCGCAGATGCCTGTCCCGATAGCCCCGCCCGAGCCAAATGCCGTCTTTTAGCACCCAGCGCCGTGTGACCCATTCAGCCGCACAGATGTTTGACCTTGTGGCCGATGTCGATGCCTATCCGCAATTCTTGCCCATGTGCACGGGGCTGGATGTGAAAAGCCGCGCCATGGATGCGCAGGGCCGGGAGGTGCTGGTGGCGGACATGCAGGTGGGTTACAAGGCCATCCGCGAGCGTTTTGCCAGCCGGGTGACGCTGGACCGGGGCAAGCGTGAAATTCTGGTGGAATATATTGACGGCCCGTTCAGCCATCTGCGCAACCGCTGGAATTTTGTTGATGTGTCCTCAACGGGCGAGACCGCCTCGCGCGTCGATTTTTTCATTGATTACGAATTCCGCAGTCGCCTGCTCGGCATGCTGATGGGCAGCATGTTTGACATTGCCTTCCGGAAATTCACCAATGCCTTCGAAAAGCGGGCCGATAAAATTTACGGGCGCGGCATTGCCTGATTGAGGGCGGCCAGCAGCAGGTCGAGGGCAACAGCAAGGGTTGCGGAGCGCACCTGTTCGCGCCCGATATCGCCAAACGTCTGGCGGGAAATCACGGGGTCGCACCCGCGCCATTGGCAGCCGAGAAAGACCAGCCCCACCGGCTTGCCCGCGCTGCCACCCCCCGGTCCGGCAATACCGGTGACCGACAGCGCCAGTTCTGCGCGCGAATGGGCCAGCGCGCCCTCGGCCATGGCTAGCGCAACCTCCGCGCTGACCGCCCCAAAATGGTCGATCAGCAGTTTTGGCACCCCCAGAAGTTCAATCTTGGCCTCGTTGGAATAGGTAACAAACCCGCGCTCAAACACCTCGGACGAACCCGGCAAGTGCGTCAGCAGCCCGGCCAGCAGGCCCCCGGTGCAGGATTCCGCAGTGGTGATCCGGCACCGGGCTTGGCGCGATGCCTCCAGCACCAGCACGGCATTTTGCAAAAGAGAGGCGTCAAACACGGCAAAATCCTCAATTCCCCGGCAGGCGCACGGTGGCAATGGCCAGCGTCGCCATGCCCTCGCGCCGCCCGGTAAAGCCGAGACGCTCGGAGGTGGTTGCCTTGACCGCTACCCGGTCCAGCGCCAGCCCGGCAATCCCGGCAATACTGGCCCGGATCGCTTCGCGGTACGGAGCAATTTTCGGCGTCTCGCAGACAAGGGTGGCATCGATATGTGCGACAATCCCGCCGCGCGCTGCAACGCGGGCCATGGCATCGGCCAGAAACACGGCGGAGGCTGCGCTTTTCCAGCGCATGTCAGAGGGCGGGAAATGCGCGCCAATATCGCCATCGCCAATCGCGCCCAGTATGGCGTCGGTGATGGCGTGGAGAAGGACATCGGCATCGGAATGGCCCACAAGCCCCTGGTCGTGGGGGATTTGCAGGCCGCCGAGCCAGACATGGTCTCCCGGGCCGAAGGCGTGGACGTCATAGCCCTGGCCGGTGCGGATATCGTTGAGGTCTTTGCGCATGTATTCTCCGGCGCGGGTAAAGTCGGCGGCGGTGGTCAGCTTGATATTCTCCGCTTCGCCCTCAAAAACATGGACCCTGTGGCCCGCCAGCTCCGCCACCGCCGCATCATCGTTGCAATCGGTCCGGCCCGCGCTGGCAGCGGCGCGGTGGGCGGCGAGGATGAGGCGGAAATCGAATGCCTGCGGCGTCTGTACGGCCCGAAGCGCGGCGCGCGGCGGGGTATCGGCAACCATCTCGTCCACATCCACCACCTTGACTGAATCCGTCATTGCAGTGCCGGGGATGGCAGCAACATGGCGGGCGGCGGCGGCTATGGCGCGCCAGATCAGGGCAGGGGTGGCAAATGGTCGCGCCGCATCATGGATCAACACAATATCGGGGGCTGCAACAGCCAGCGCCTCCAGCCCGGCCAGCACGCTGGCCTGCCGCGAGGCGGCACCGTGCACGATGGTTGGCGGGGGAATCGCCAGACCGGCCAGTGCGCTGTCCAGAAGCCGCCCGTGATCGGGATGAATCACCACCACACACCGGGCTTCCGGCACCGCCAGATGCAGGGCGCGCAGCGTATGGGCGAGCACCGCGCGACCATTCAAAAGCCGGTATTGCTTGGGCAGGCCTTCTCCGGCGCGCAAACCCTGGCCAGCGGCGACGATCACCATGGCAATCTTGCGCCCGCCAACAGATTCGCCCGCCAAAACACCCATTTTTCCGCTCCGCCGTCAACGCAGACTGTGTCCAGGGTTTTTGCAGTCAGGTCAAATCCGGCGATCCGGCAACCGGTTATTTACCGCAGCCGCCCGATTGTCTATATATGGGGCATGTCCGGTTCTGCATAAAAAATAGGCATTCACCCGTTTGACCCCCTCCGCCACACCGCTCACCCTTGGCCGTCACGAAATCCCCGGCCGCGCTTTCCTTGCGCCCATGTCCGGGATCACCGATATCGGCATGCGCCGCATCGCCTCGCGTTTCGGTGCCAGTCTCGTTGTGTCGGAAATGGTGGCGAGCGACATGTTCGTGAAGGGATCAGAAGAGACCCGCATCCGCGCCGGGGCCACCGGCACCGGCCTGCATATGGTCCAGCTTGCCGGATGCGAAGCCTACTGGATGGGCGAGGCAGCGCGGCTGGCGCAGGCCTGCGGGGCCGATATCATTGACATCAACATGGGCTGCCCGGCCAAGCGGGTTACCGGCGGCTATGCAGGCTCCGCCCTGATGCGGGATCTGGACCACGCCTTGCGACTGTTGGAGGCGACACTTGCCGCCGTCACCATCCCGGTTACCCTGAAAATGCGGCTGGGCTGGGACGATGCCAGCCAAAATGCCCCCGAACTCGCGCGCCGGGCCGAAAAGGCGGGGATTGCCATGGTGATCGTCCATGGCCGCACCCGCCAGCAATTCTACAAGGGCCGGGCAAACTGGGCGGCCATTGCGGCAGTGAAGCAGGCCGTGCGCATTCCCGTCGTCGCCAATGGCGATTGCACCAGTCTGCAAGATGCGCAGGCGATGCTGGCGGCCTCGCAGGCCGATGCCATCATGATTGGCCGCGCCGCTCTGGGCCGTCCCTGGCTGGCCGGCGGCATTGGCGCAGGGCTGGCCAGCGGCCAGATGCCGCCCGAGCCGGTGCGGGCGGCGCGGCGTGAGGCCGCACTTGAGCATCTGGAAACCCTGCTCAGCCTGTTTGGCCGCAGCAGTGGCCTGCGCCATGCGCGCAAGCATTTGTCCGCCTATGCCGGACATGCCGGGGCCAGCGAGGCCCTGCGGCTGGCGCTGGTGACGACGGAGGATGCGGGCGAGGCCCATCGCCTGCTGCACTCGGCTTTTGATCCGGCACCGGAGGCGCAGGCGGCATGAAACAGGAGCTGGCGAAGCGGGCCTTGACCGGCGATACGGACCTGGCCGGGCAGGCCGCCCGGGTACTTGGTGCCATGCCCAATCCCGTTCTGGCCATTGCGGCCAACGGACTGGTGCTCGATGCCAATCCGGCAGCGGAACTGTTTTTTGACATGAGCCTGATGCTGCTGCGGCGCGAAAGGCTGGCCAATCTGGTGCCCTTCGGTTCGCCGCTGCTGGGTCTGGTGGAGGAGGCCTTGCGGCGCGGCACCCCGTTCAGCGAATACAGGGTGGACCTCGGCACGCCCCGGACCGGATTTGACCGGGTGGTCGATATCCAGGTCATTCCCATAGCGGATTCTGCTGAAAATGTAGTCATCATGCTGCAAGAGCGCACAATTGCTGATAAAATGGACAGGCAATTGACGCATCGCGGGGCAGCCCGCTCGGTTTCGGCCATGGCCTCGATGCTGGCGCATGAAATCAAGAACCCGCTGTCGGGCATTCGCGGGGCGGCGCAATTGCTCGAACCCGGGCTGGACGACGCAGACCGGGCGCTGACCCGGCTGATCTGCGAGGAAACCGACCGCATCGTCCGCCTGGTTGACCGGATGGAAGCCTTCAGCGACAGCCGCCCGATCGCGCGGGACAGCATCAACATCCACATGGTGCTGGACCGGGTGAAACGCTTGGCGCAGGCGGGGTTTGCCCGCCATATCCGCCTGGTGGAGAGCTATGATCCCTCGCTGCCGCCGGTCCTGGGCAACCACGACCAATTGGTGCAGGTGTTTCTCAATCTGGTGAAAAATGCCGCCGAAGCCATCGGCGAGGATAGTATTGACGGCCAGATTGAGCTGACGACCGCCTATCGCCCCGGCGTGCGGCTGCGCACCGGGGCCGGCCAGGCACCGGTGAGCCTGCCGCTGGAAATTTGCGTGCGCGACAACGGCCCCGGTGTGCCGCCGGAACTGGTTGATCTGCTGTTTGATCCGTTTGTAACCACCAAAGTCTCCGGAACTGGCCTTGGACTTGCATTGGTTGCCAAGATTATCGGTGATCACGGCGGCATTGTCGAATGCGACACCCAGCCGCGACGCACCAATTTCCGCGTGCTGTTGCCTGTGTTTGCCGCAGGCAAGGCCGCCACAGCCGGAGCCGCCAATGAGTGTTCGACAGGTTTCAGATAGACAGTCTGCCGCAGCTGCCAGGAGAGGCAAACCATGAGCGCTGGCAGCATATTGATTGCCGATGACGATGCCGCCATCCGCACCGTGCTTAGCCAGGCCCTGATCCGCGCGGGCTATCAGGTGCGCGCCGCCAGCACGGCAGGGGCTTTGTGGCGCTGGGTGCAAGCGGGGGAGGGTGATCTGGTGATCACCGATGTGGTGATGCCCGATGAAAACGCCTTTGAACTTTTGCCCCGCATCAAGAAGCTGCGCCCCGATTTGCCAATCATCGTCATGAGCGCCCAAAATACCTTCATGACCGCAATCAAGGCCTCCGAACGCGGGGCCTATGATTATCTGCCCAAGCCGTTCGACCTGAAGCAACTGGTTGCCATTGTCGGGCGCGCCTTGAGTGAGCCCAAACTGCGCGCCGTGGCGGGCAAGCCGGTGGAGGTGGACGGTATGCCGCTGGTGGGCCGCTCCCCGGCGATGCAGGAAATCTACCGGGCGCTGGCACGGCTGATGCAGACCGACCTGACCGTGCTGATCACCGGGGAATCGGGCACTGGCAAGGAGCTGGTGGCCCGCGCCCTGCATGATTACGGCAAGCGCAAGTCTGGTCCGTTTGTGGCCATTAACATGGCCGCAATCCCGCGTGATCTGATCGAGAGTGACCTGTTTGGCCATGAGAAAGGGGCGTTCACCGGGGCCAACACCCGCGCCGCCGGGCGGTTTGAGCAGGCCGAGGGCGGTACCCTGTTTCTGGACGAAATTGGCGACATGCCGATGGACGCGCAGACCCGTTTGCTGCGTGTGCTGCAACAGGGCGAATATACCACCGTTGGCGGGCGCGTCGCGATCAAGACCAATGTCCGCATTGTCGCCGCCACCAACAAGGATTTGCGGATTTTGATCCAGCAGGGCCTGTTCCGCGAGGATTTGTTCTTCCGCCTCAATGTCGTGCCCTTGCGCTTGCCGCCTTTGCGCGAGCGGGCGGAGGATATTCCCGATCTTGCCCGGCATTTCTTCGCACTCGCTGCCAGCCAGGGCCTCCCGCTCAAGCAGCTGGACGCGGCAGCGAACGAGCGCCTCAAGCGCTATCGCTGGCCCGGCAATATCCGCGAACTGGAAAATCTGACGCGGCGGCTGGCCGCGCTCTACCCGCAGGAGATTATCGGCACGGAGCTGGTGGAGGCGGAACTGGGCTATGACCAGGCTCCGCCGCTGGCTTCCGCTGTCCTGGCATCGGCCCCGCCGGCACCTGTGGCCGCTGCCGGGCGCGATTCGGGCGCGGGGCTGGCGGAGGCGATGGAACACTACCTCGCCGACCTTTTCCGCACCCCCAATGGCGATTTGCCGCCGCCCGGCCTGTATCACCGCGTCCTGCGCGAGATTGAAGCGCCGTTGCTGGCGGCCTCTCTGGGGGCGACACGGGGCAACCAGATCAAAGCCGCCGAATTGCTCGGCCTCAACCGCAATACCCTGCGCAAAAAAATCCGCGACCTGGATGTGCAATTGATGCGAACCAACCGCTGATTGGCGCGCCAACCAATGGCGGAGCAGAAACATCGGCCAGCGCCCGCAATTTTGTCGCAATTTGGCAACACCGTTGTAATAATGCAACGGCAGAACGCAGCACGGGTTTGCCCGTGCAGGCGACATGCGGCTTGCGGCCCTGAAATCAGCACCGGCGACCCCTTTGGCCTTGTCTGCGGAACCTTTGTCCCCTGCCCAAACCGGCAGCACTGCACCGCCAAAGCGCTGGCTGACGCGGCTGGGTCCGCTGGTGGTCGCCATTGCGATTCTGTCGGCGCTCTCCACTTTCACGATTTTTTCCGGCTTTGGCCCACTGGCCCCGACCAACCAGGTGGTACAGGGGCTTTTTATCCTCGATGCCGGGATTATCCTGCTGCTGCTGGCGCTGGTGGCCAGCGAGGCATTTTTTCTGTGGCGGCAATGGCGGGCGCAGGCCGCCGGGGCTTCCCTGCAACTGCGCATTGTCGGCTCGTTTTCGGTGATTGCCGCGCTCCCCGCCATTGTCATGGCGATTGTTGGCACGGTGACTGTCGAGCGCAGCCTCAACCCGGCCTATATGCAGGATGTGCGCGGCTTTGTGCTCAATACGGTTGAGGCGGCCCGGCTGTTTCACCTGTCCGAATGCAGCAATTTGCTGCGCGAGGCACGGCTGACAGCCGCCGACCTCGACCGCGGGCGAAATGTCTACAATAGCGACAAAACCCTGTTCCGCGATTATTTTGCCTCACGCACCCAATATCTGGGCTTTACCACTGCGGTGCTGATGCGGGCCAACGGGGAAGTGCTGGATCGTGGCGATGCAGCGGATGCGCCCTCGCCGGTGACGCCCGATCCGGCCGATTTTGAAGATGCCCGCAAGGGCGAACCCTCCTGCCTGCTGCTGGAGGAAGGGCGCAGCTTTGTTGCTTTGTCCAGCCTCGCCAATTTTCCTGACACTTTCCTTTATGTCGCCCGCCCGGTCGATGCCTTCAGCGTCGAATATCCCAAGCAGGCGGCGGATCTGGTCAATCTGTTCACTTCGTTTGATGCGCATCGCGGCAGCATCCAGCTGGCTTTTGCCATTATGTATGTGCTGCTGGCGCTGATCATGCTGCTTTCGGCCACCTGGTTTGGCCTGGCCTTTGCCAATCGGCTGGTTGCACCGATCCGCCGCCTGATTGCGGCCACTGACCAGGTGGCCAGCGGCAACCTCTATGTGCAGGTGCCGATCCTGAAACACGAGGGAGACCTGGCGCATCTGGGTGGCACGTTCAACAAGATGACCTCAGAATTGCGCCTGCAGCAAAACAGCCTTGTCGCCGCCAGCCATGCCATGGACGAGCGCCGCGCCTTTACCGAGGCGGTGCTCTCGGGCGTGCCCGCCGCCGTGATCGGCACGGGAGCGGGCGGGCTGGTCAATGTCATGAATCCGTCGGCCCAGAGGCTGGCAGGCGGGGACGCCGCCATTGGCCAGCCGCTGGCGCAATTGCTGCCCGAACTGGCCAATGTGCTGGAGGAAGCACGCAACAGCCGGGGCCGGCAGGTGCAGGGTCAGGCGCAGATCACCCGCGGCGGGCGCGAACGCATCCTCAATGTGCGCGTCGCTTCCACCGGCACCAACGAGAATATGGTGGTGACCTTGGATGACATCACCGACCTCGTCACCGCCCAACGCACTTCGGCCTGGGCCGATGTGGCCCGCCGCATTGCCCATGAGATCAAGAACCCGCTGACGCCGATCCAGCTGTCCGCCGAGCGCCTCAAGCGAAAATACGGCAAAGTGATTGTCGAGGACCGCGAAATCTTTGACCAGTGCACCGACACGATTGTGCGGCAGGTGGAAGACATCAAGCGCATGGTCGATGAATTCTCTTCCTTCGCCCGGATGCCCAAACCGCGCCTCGAAGTGGAGGATGTCGGCGAATGCGTGCGCCAGACTGTTTTCCTGATGCGCAATGGCAATCCCGGTATCACCATCACAGAACATTTGCCCACCGAACCAATCATGGCGAAGATTGACCGTCGGCTGATCTCGCAGGCGCTAACCAATATTATCAAAAACGCTTCGGAAGGTCTTGCGACCGCAAGGGAAAATGGCACGCTTAAAGTAACGGGTGAAATCGCCGTGCACCTGTCCGCCAGCGCGGATGGCTTTGCCTGGATTGACGTTCTGGACAATGGCACCGGCTTTCCCGCCGAGAACCGGCAACGCCTGCTGGAACCCTACATGACCACGCGGGCCGAAGGCACCGGCCTTGGCCTGCCGATCGTCGCCAAAATTCTGGAAGACCATGGCGGCGGCATCGAACTGCTGGATGCGCCGTCCGGGCAGGGTGCCCGCGTCGCCATGTATTTTCCCCTTCACACCGTGACTGCCCGCACCGACAAGCCGGCAGGCCCGGCCACAACGGGGCACGACATCGCCCCCGCCCATTCTTAACCTGGGACCAAACAGCCATGGCTACAGATATTCTGGTGGTGGATGACGAGGCCGACATTCGCGACATTGTGTCGGGTATTCTGTCGGACGAGGGCCATGGCACCCGCACCGCCAAAAACTCGGACGAAGCGCTGGCCGCCATCCAGGCGCGCCGGCCGCAGCTGATCTTTCTCGACATCTGGCTGCAAGGGTCAAGGCTCGACGGATTGCAAATGCTGTCGATCATCCGGGAAGAAAATCCGAACCTGCCGATCGTGATGATATCGGGCCATGGCAATATCGAAACCGCCGTCTCGGCAATCAAGCTGGGAGCCTATGATTTCATCGAAAAGCCGTTCAAGGCTGACCGGCTGGTGCTGGTGGCCGAGCGGGCGCTGGAAGCCTCGCGCCTGAAGCGCGAAATCTCGGACCTGCGCAGCCGCACCGGTGCCAGCGACCGGATGGTGGGCCGCTCGGTGGCGATGAACCAGCTGCGCCAGACGATAGAGCGGGTCGGTCCCGCCAATTCCCGCGTGCTGATCAATGGCGCGCAGGGCAGCGGCAAGGAGCTGGTGGCCCGTGCGCTGCACGCTGCCTCGCCGCGCGCCAGCGGCCCGTTTGTCATCATCAATGCCGCGACAATGACGCCCGATGTGATGGAGACGGAATTGTTTGGCATTGAGGCGGGTGAGCGCACCAGCCGCAAGGTCGGGGCGCTGGAAGAAGCCCATGGCGGCACGCTCTACATCGATGAAGTCTCCGACATGCCGCGCGAGACCCAGGGCAAAATCCTGCGCGTGCTGGTGGAACAGAATTTTTTGCGCGTGGGCGGAGCGACGCGGGTTCATGTGGACGTGCGGATCATCTCATCGACAAGCCGTGATCTGGAGGAGGCAATTGCCGATGGCAGTTTCCGCCAGGACCTGTTCCACCGCCTGTCCGTGGTGCCGGTGCGCGTGCCCACGCTCGCCGAACACCGCGAGGATATTCCCGACCTGATCGAGTTTTTCATGGAACAGCTTTCGGCTAACAGCGGCATGCCGCGCCGCAAGATTGGCGAGGACGCCATGGCCGTGCTGCAATCGCACGACTGGCCGGGCAACATCCGGCAATTGCGCAACAATGTCGAGCGGCTGATGATTCTGGCGGCCGGATCGCCCGATACGGAAGTGACAGCGGAAATGCTGCCGCAGGAAATCGGTTCGCTGGTGCCAACCACACCCAGCGGGGCCGGCGGGGAAAAGCTGATGAGTCTGCCCCTGCGCGAGGCGCGCGAAGTGTTTGAGCGCGAATATCTGGTGGCTCAGATCAACCGTTTTGGCGGTAATATTTCCCGCACGGCAGAATTTATCGGCATGGAGCGCTCGGCTTTGCACCGCAAGCTGAAATCGCTGGAAATAGATTAGCGGCGCAAAAACTGCACAAGCACCATTGGCGCGCGGGCCAGACCGGTCTAAGGTTATGAGTGGGTCAGGGCAGGGCGCTTGCGCTGCTTTGCAGCTGCGGTTCTAATGCTTGAAATGACACAGGGGCTTTTCCGGGTGACAGCCGGGAGCGAACAACTAATCTGCCCCGGAACAACCGGGCAATGGAGTAGGAATTTGGATATGGTCGCCGAACGTACGCAAAACCTGCAGGATTCATTCCTCAACTTCATGCGCAAGAACAAAGTCCCGCTGACGATTTTCCTCGTCAACGGCGTCAAGCTGCAGGGGGTCGTCACCTGGTTTGATAATTTCTGCCTGCTGCTGCGCCGCGATGGCCATTCCCAGCTGG
>JAYVYA010000080.1:0-3725 GCA_043784745.1 Hyphomicrobiales bacterium | reverse complement strand
CAAAGATGTGACATCGTCTACAAATGCCAGCACATTTATTGCCGCTCTGATCCCGGCAGTTGGTGCGGGCCACACATTGCCGTTGATGCTCGCAGAGATTATCGGCACAGAAGCGGATGCAAATGCAGCTCTGAAGCAGCGACTTGAAACTGCATGCAGTTTGGTGGCGAATTTCAATTCCTACGCTTCTGACTTCGTTGTCAGACAAAAAGTCCATACTAATCATCTGGTTTGGTTCATTATTGAGCAGTTGCCATTCATCCCGCCCGCCGCCTACACCCGCGCCTTCGGCACCCAAACCGCCGCCGACCTCGTCAAGAATCACGTCCTGCGCCTGACCTATACCGCATGGGATATGGAACCTTTTGCGCGCGACATGGGCTATGCGGGCGACCCGTTCAAATGGGATGATCAGGAGCGACGCCACCTTCGCGCCCGCCTCGACGCGCTGTATTTCCACCTCTACGGCATCACGGACGAAGCCGATATCCGCTACATCCTTTCCACCTTCCCGATTGTGGAACGCAAGGACCGCGCCGCCCATGCAGGCGTCTATCTCACCGCCGAACTCATAATCTGGTATTTCCGCGCCTTGGCCGCTGGCGATCCGGACGGGCAGGCACCCGAAGCAGTGCTGATCCGCAACGCCAGGCGCGGAGCATAATTGCCAGTCGTTCCGGCAAATGGCCGGAATGGCGCGCCCTGCTGTCAGTGTCTGGCCGGCAAGCCATTGAATCAAATGAGTCAGTTGTGATTCAATGGGTCTCCGCAATTGCGCCCGCTAGGACGAGCTGCGCGGGGTCCGCCATGTCTGACACCGACCACTCCGCCCGGCTGAAATCCTTGCAACTGAACGGTATGGCGCAGGCTTGGCGGGAGCTGCAAGCCGAAGCTCCGCGTGCGAAAAATCTCTCCATCGAGGCGCTGCTTCGCTTGCTGGAGGCCGAAGAAGCTGACCGGCTGGCCGCAGCTTGCGCTATCACCTCAAATCCGCGCGCTTCCCGCTGCATCGCGACCACCGCCCTGCTAGAGCCTGATGTGTTTAGATTGAGCTGCTCTTTCCTTCTCCCCCTGCGGGAGAAGGTGGCCCGCTTGGGCCGGATGAGGGGGTGCGCGAAGCGCATGATGCAGAGTGCGATTTACGAAATATAATATTGGATCAATCAATTAGCCTGCTTCGCATAACCCTCATCCGGCGCTTCGCGCCAGCCTCGAACGCAGGGGGAGAAGGGAAGTGGCGGGTGATTCAGATAAAACACATCACGCTCTAGGTTCGTGCCGTCATTATAGTGGCGGCCAGCGGTCGCCACTCCAGGTGATTGACTTCGTCCGTCCGTACTTTGTGCTTGCGGTTGCCCTTGCGCCACCCGATATTCGCAGGCTTGGCTGACAGGCTCTGGGCGGGTGCATTCCATGATGAGGCAAATCGAACTCGTTGACCGCGTGCGCAGCTACAAGCCGCATGCCGACGAGGATCTGCTGAACCGTGCCTATGTCTATGCGATGAAAGCCCATGGTGCGCAAAAACGCGCCTCGGGCGATCCGTATTTTTCGCATCCGCTTGAAGTGGCGGCCATCCTCACGGACCTGAAGCTGGACGAGGCGACGATTGTCGCCGCAGTGCTGCATGACACGCTTGAGGATACCGGGGCGACCCGCGAAGAAATCGACCAGATATTCGGTGCGGAGATAGGCGCGCTGGTTGATGGATTGACCAAGCTTAAAAAGCTCGACCTGGTATCCAAGCGGGCCGCCCAGGCCGAAAATTTCCGCAAACTGCTGCTGGCTGTCGCCGATGATGTGCGGGTTCTGCTGGTCAAGCTGGCAGACCGGCTGCACAACATGCGCACGCTCGATTTCATGGCCGCTGACAAGCGGGCGCGCATTGCCGCCGAAACGCTGGAAATCTATGCGCCGCTGGCCGGGCGCATGGGCATGCAGGGCATGCGCGATGAACTGGAGGACTTGTCCTTCCGGCATCTGATGCCCGAAGCCAATGCGATGATCGCCAAACGGCTGGCCGGGCTGCACGCGAAGAACGGGCCGATTATCGCCAGGATCGAAACGGCGCTGGCCCAGGAATTGGCCGCGCGGGGCATTATCGCCGAGGTCAAGGGGCGGCAGAAGCAACCCTATTCGGTCTGGCGCAAGATGGAGCGCAAATCCATCGGCTTCGAGCAATTGTCGGATATTTACGGGTTTCGCGTGCTGGTGGGCAGCACGGAGGATTGTTACCGGGTGCTGGGCATTGTCCACACCAAATGGCCGGTCGTCCCCGGGCGGTTCAAGGACTATATTTCGACACCCAAGCAGAATGATTACCGCTCGCTGCACACCACCGTCATCGGGCCCGGCAGCCAGCGGGTGGAACTGCAATTACGCACCGCTGACATGCATGACATTGCCCAACACGGCATTGCTGCCCACGCCCTCTACAAGGAGGGCCGCGCCGCTGACGGCAATGGCCTCAACCATGAAAGCCGCGCCTATGAATGGCTGCGCCACACCATTGACCTTTTGAACCAAGGCGATTCCTCCGAAGAGTTTCTCGAACATACCAAGCTGGAACTGTTTCAGGACCAGGTGTTCTGCTTCACGCCCAAGGGCAAACTGATCGCCCTGCCGCGCGGGGCGACGCCGATTGATTTTGCCTATGCGGTCCACACCAGCGTCGGCAACAATGCCACCGGTGCCAAGATCAATGGCCGGATAGCGCCGCTGCTGTCAGAATTGCAAAATGGCGACGAGGTGGAGATTGCCCGCGGCGAGGGCCAGATTCCGCTGGCAGCGTGGGAAAATGCCGTGGCCACCGGCAAGGCCCGCGCTGCCATCCGCCGCGCCACGCGCGGGGCCATCCGCTCGCAATATCTTGGCTTTGGCCGCCAGATTGTCACCCGCGCCTTCGAGCGGGCGGGCAAGCCTTATTCCGACGCCGTGCTGAAGGCCGCCCTGCCACGGCTGGCGCGCGACAGTGTCGAGGATGTGCTGGCCAGCGTCGGGCGCGGTGAAATGCATGCGGGCGATGTGGTGCGCGCCGTCCACCGCGATTTCCGCGAGGACCAGAAGGAGGGGCGCCAGTCCGGTGTCGTTGCCGCCAAAACCGAGAGCGGCTGGTTTGGCCTGAAAAAGGCGGCGAGCATGCTGTTTCGCGTGCCCACAGCCCCCGACCAGAGCGCCATACCCATAACCGGTTTGCGCGGGGATTTGCCCGTCCGCCTCGCCCCCAACGGCGGCGCGGTGCCCGGAGACCGGATTGTCGGGATTTTTACGCCGGGAGAGGGGATTACGATTTACCCGATCCAGTCCCCTGACCTGACAGCATTTGACGACCAGCCAGACCGCTGGCTCGATGTACGCTGGGATATTGATGCCAGCAAGAAAGACAATTTCCCCGCCAAAATCAAGGTGACGGCGCTGAACGAGCCGGGGGCCCTGGGGATTGTATCAACCATCATCGGCGAGACCGGGGCGAATATTGACAATATCGCGATGGAATCACACTCGCCCGATTTCCGGGAAATGCTGATTGACGTTTCCGTCTGGGACATCAAACACCTCAATTCGATCATCGCGCGGCTGAAAGAGCGCTCGGCGGTGATCAACAAGGTCGAGCGGATCAACGGCTAGAGCATGATGCATTTTCTGTGAATCAGCCGCCACTTCCCTTCTCCCCCTGCGGGAGAAGGTGGCGCGAAGCGCCGGATGAGGGGTATGCCAAGCAGGCT
>JAYVYA010000079.1:0-3555 GCA_043784745.1 Hyphomicrobiales bacterium | reverse complement strand
TTGCGAAATATGATCTTGGATCAATCAGTTAGCCTGCTTCGCATACCCCTCATCCGGCGCTTCGCGCCACCTTCTCCCGCAGGGGGAGAAGGGAAGTGGCGGGTGATTCAGATAAAACACATCAGGCGCTAGCGCCCTTCCTTTTTCATCACCCCTGCCAGCCGCACCAGCCCGCCCCCCGGCGCAAACAGCCCGTCCACATCCAGCCGGAGCTTGCGCTGCCAGTTTGGATGGCCTTCGGTCACGCCCGGCAGGTTGGCCTGCCCGGCCTCACCAACCGCATCCTCCAGCTGCACGGCCGCCAGCGCGCAGGGTGTGCGGGCGAGAAAGGCGGTGGCAGCATCAAGCGGTGGTTCGGCAGGCACGGCGGGGGAGGGCAGCAGCGCTTCCCCGGCCAATGCCTCGCAGAACTGGCCAATCTCGCGCCGCCGCGCCGCCTTCAGGCCAAGGCTTTTGACGAAATCGAAAATCCCCAGCTTTTCGCGCAGATCAATATCCGCGCCGCGCCACCAGCCAATGAAAGTCGGCAAATCATGCGTCGCCGCCATTGCCATGGCTTGGGCGGGATAGTGGCCGGGTGGGGTAAAGGCCCCGCCATACCCACGCTCAAACGGCACCACCTTGCAGGAAAACAGGCCCGATTGCATGATTCTGTCCGAGAAGCCCGGCGGAGCGGTGCCAAGGTCTTCGGCAATCACCACGCATTGTGCCCGGTGGCTTTCAATCCGCAACACGGCCAGCATGGCTTCCAGCGGGTAATCGACATAAGCGCCATCGCCCGGCGCAACACCGGGCGGCACCAGAAACAGCCGGGCGAGCTGGAAGGCGTGGTCAATCCGCAGCGCCCCGGCGTGGCGCATGTTGGCGGCAATGGGGGCACGGAAGGCGCGCAGCTGGTCGCGTGCCAAATGCAGCGGATCAAACGGCGGCAGGCCCCAGTTTTGGCCTTGCGGGGCCAGCGGATCGGGCGGCGCGCCAATCGACAGGTTCGGCGCAAAGGCTCCCGGTGCCGCCCACATTTCGCACCCGCCCCGGTCGGAACCCACCGCCAGATCGCGATAGAGGCCCAGCGCCATGCCGCCGCGCCTGGCCGCCGCCGCCGCCGCACCCAATTGCCGGTCACAGGCCCATTGCAGGAAGCTGTGGTAGTGAAGGCGTTCGGCATTGGCTTGGGCGAAAGTGGTGACAGCGGGGGAATTGGGGCTGCGGTACTCCGCAGGCCAGTCGCCGGACCATAGCTTGCCCTGCGCGGCGAAATGTTCGGACAGGGCCTCGAAAATGGCGAAACGGCTGAGGTTTTCGCCCTCTGCGGCGCAATATTGGGTAAAATCCGGATTTTCCGCGCCTTTGACTTCCTCCCCATAAGCCGCCAGCACCCTCGCCTTCAGGGCCCACACAGCGGGATAATCGACCAGCGCCGCGCCCTGCACCGCCGCCACCGCATCCCCCATATCCCCCAGCAGCGCCGCCGCACGGCTTCCGGCAAAGCCGGGCAGGGCGATCAGGCTGAGGTAGACGGGGTCCAGATACAGCCGGGTCGAGGGGGAATAGGGCGATATCATCGCGCGATTACCCGGGAACAGCCCGTGCGACGGGCTGAGGCCGGCAAAAGCTGCGCCCAGGCCGCCCGCCCGCTCTGCCAGTGCCGCGACATCGCCGAAATCGCCAATGCCGAGGCTGGTGGCCGAATGCAGCCCGTAAGTTTGCGCAGCAACGCCCCACAGGCGCTGGCCACCCGCCAGTTGCGGCGGCTGGTAACAGTGCGGCGGGGCGGCGAGGAGGGTGGTATCAAAGCTTTGGGTGAGGTTGGCGAGCCGCAGGTTATGATAACCGGGGGGCAGGGACGGCAGGGCGATGAAGGGCTGGCCGGACGGGTCGAGGGGGAGGCAAACGCCGTTTTCCAGCACGAGGCTGGTGGCATATTCGCCCCCCGCCCTGCTCAAGGGTAGTTGCGCAGCAGTTCCGGCCTCAACCACTGCCAGCAACGGCAGCGGGCGCGCCGCCGCCACACGCATTTGCGCCATCACGGCCTCAATCTCGTCCGGCGTATCGCACGCCAGCCCAAAATCGCGCAAAATGCCCTTGCGGGCGGCGAGGCTGGCTTTGGCCGATTTGCCGAAGGCGTCGGCATGTTCGGCATGGATGCCAGCGAAGGCGCAGATAGTGTCGAACGGTTCGATATCGGTAATCATTTATTCTTGCCGATTTTTGAGAATTTTGCGATGAGGCTGGGATTTTGACGTTCTTGTAAAAATGATGCGACATATCAAAATGCAAATTCGTTTTGTAGTAGCGCATCAAGTCGCAATACACCGAGCAACTGCCAAGTTTGCGGTCGTTTGGCTTGATTGCCTATGGCGAAAACAATACCTTTTTTAGGATATTCATCGTTAAAAACAGTATCCATCCACTTTAGTGCTCGCGCAGCATTGCTGCGTTTTGTTTCTGCCCAAAACATGGCATGTGCCTCCCAATCACCATTGGCATAATCGTGTTTGCCGGAATCATCCTCAAAACCAAAGCGGAAATCGTAAGGTGAGGGGTTCAAATCCGCCAATTCCTTGTCGAATATTGAAGTTTGGCTGGCAGCCAACTTGTAAGCGTCTTTGCTTTCAGCTATGTCGGCTGCGCTTTTTGGTTTTGCGGAAAAGCGAGTGTTCTTGGGGCGAATAAGCGCAAGGGACTGTCCACGACTTTCAGCCACTTTTGCGGAGCCAAGAATTAGCGGGTCAAGTAACCGCGCGCGTTCGCTTTCTGGCAGCCTCCCGACGATGGTTATTGACTCCTCGTGGACGTGACAGCTTTCTGCTCTTCGATCATGGACGGGAAGCCCATATTCGAAGTCAACACGGTCCCAACGGGAAAAACTGCTTTCGCCACTCAGATGCCGGAAGCGAACCGGGAAAAGCCGCTTCCACTGGCGGTCGGCGGTTACCCCGGCGCAACAAACTGTTTCACCATACTTTTTACTCGGCTGCGGCAAGGCCTTGACCAATATGGTGACGCTGGATTTTCTCTGGATAATTGTCATAGCGCCTCGGTAAATCGCCAAACAGATCAATGACATGCAGCTTTTTAATTGGCATCGCGCTCGCAATGATTCGGCGATGGCAATGTTTCGGATCACGTTCAAAGCACATCAGGCAAGTGGGAGAATGCAGCGAAACGTCTGCAAGTTGACCCAATGCAGCTTGAGCTTCTGAAGTTAAAAAATGGGTATTGTAAATTTCTCGAAAATCATCGAAGCGACCATCACGTGCGGCCAGTCGCCCCGGCTTTGGATCACCCAAAGCCTGAAAGTGCAAATAAACTAGTCCTTCTTCCTCAAGACGTGATTTAAGTAAATTCTTGGAAAACCCTTTTTTTCGCGAAATGGCGACGGCTCGAACATCTGCAAGCAGACGCACGCCCGCCGTTTTTAGGGTAGCGACGAACCTGTCAATGTCTATCCCCTCGTAGCCAATCGTGAAAACACTAGCCATAGCCGATTCCGAATCCTGTGTCTTGTCGCTTGCCCGCACTGGCGAGCCGCTTTCTCCCGAATCAGTTAAGTGT
>JAYVYA010000078.1:0-13282 GCA_043784745.1 Hyphomicrobiales bacterium | reverse complement strand
AGGCATCATTACCTGCCAGATACGCCTTCAAATCCACCCCAGCCGACGCCGCCCGTGCCAGCGTCTCGGGCGATATCACCGCCCCTGCATTGTCCTCGCTCCCGTCAATGCCGTCCGTATCCCCCGCCAGTGCCGATATGCCCTCATGACCGTTCAAAGCAATGGCAAGGCTGAGCAAAAACTCGGCATTGCGCCCGCCCCGGCCTTTTCCGCACACTGTCACCGTGGTTTCCCCGCCCGATATCAGGGCGCACGGGGCGGGGGCGGGCTGGCCAAAGCGCGCCACCTGCCGGGCAATGCCGGCATGGACGATGGCGACTTCCCGCGCCTCGCCCTCGATGGCATCGCCCAGAATCACAGGCCTGAAACCCGCCGCCCGCGCCACGCTGGCCGCCGCTTCCAGCGACATTTGCGGGGTGGCGACCAGCACATTGCAGACATTGGCAAAGCAGGCATCGCCTGGCTTGGGCGTTTCAGACGCGGGGTCTTGCAGGTGCGCCAGCATATGGGGAGGCACCGCAATCGCATATTTGTGCAGCACGGCCAACGCTTGGGCGCTGGTGCTGGTATCGGGCACAGTTGGGCCCGACGCGATAACGGAAAGATCATCCCCCGGCACGTCGGAGATAATCAGGCACACCAGCCGCGCCGGTGCCACGGCCCGCGCCAGCCGCCCGCCCTTGAAGGCGGAGAGGTGCTTTCGCACGCAGTTCATCTCGGTGATATTGGCACCCGACTTGAGCAAGGCGCGGTTGATGGCCTGCTTGTCGGCCAGCGAAATTCCATCCGCTGGCAGGGCCGCCAAAGCCGAGCCGCCGCCGGAAATCAGACACAGCACCAGATCATCGGAGGACAAGCCCCTGACCATGGCCAGCAGCCGCGCCGCCGCTGCCCGCCCGGCTTCGTCGGGCACCGGGTGGGAAGCTTCCACCACTTCGATATGCTGGCACGGCACGGCGTGGCCATAGCGCGTGATCACCAGCCCTTCGAGCGGGCCAGCCCAGGAGGCTTCCACCGCCGCCGCCATCGAGGCCGCCGCCTTGCCAGCCCCCACCACGATCACGCGCCCGGCGGGCCGTGGCGGCAGGTGCGCGGCGATGCAGCGGGCAGGCAAAGCCGCCGCAATCGCAGCCTGGAACATGTCAAGCAGGAGCTGGCGATGGGGCTGGTGCAAACAATCTCTCCCGGCTGGCTGTCAACCGTCCTTACGACGCTTTCTGGCCAATCTCAAAATTGGCCATCATTTCCAGCGCCCGCACCATGGCCGAATGGTCCCAGGCCTTGCCGCCATGGGCGGCGCAGGAATTGAACAATTCCTGCGCCATCGCCGTATTGGGCAGGGAAATGCCGAGGGTTTTCGCCCCTTGCAGCGCCAGATTGAGGTCTTTCCGGTGCAATTCGATGCGGAAACCGGGACTGAAGGTGCGCTTGACCATGCGCTCGCCATGCACTTCCAGAATTTTGGACGAGGCAAAGCCGCCCATCAGCGCCTGGCGGACCTTGGCCGGGTCAGCCCCCGCCTTGGCGGCAAACAGCAGCGCTTCGGCCACCGCCTCGATATTCAGCGCCACGATGATCTGGTTGGCCACTTTGGTGGTCTGGCCATCGCCATTGCCACCGACCAGCGTGATGTTCTTGCCCATTTTCTCGAACAAGGGCCTTGCCTTCCCGAACGCCGCCTCCGGCCCGCCGATCATGATGGTCAGCGTCGCAGCTTTGGCCCCGACCTCGCCGCCCGAGACCGGCGCATCCAGATAGTCGCAGCCCAGATCATTGATCTTTTTGGCGAAAACCTTGGTTTCCAGCGGCGAGATTGAACTCATGTCAATGACAATCTTGCCTTTCGACAGGCCCGCCGCGACGCCGTCGGCATCAAACAGCACGGAGGCGACCTGCGGCGTGTCGGGCACCATCAGGATGATGATCTCACACTGCTGCGCAATCTCTTTGGGCGAGGCGCATTTGACCGCGCCGCCCGCTTGCAGTTCTGCGGGCACTTTGCGGTTGCCCAGCACGAACAGCTTGTGGCCAGCGGCCTGCAAATGCCCGGCCATGGGCGCACCCATGATGCCAAGGCCGATAAAACCAATATTGCTCATGATTTTGCTGCTCCCTTAAGCCTTGGTCTGGCCAAGCCAGCCAAGGCCGGCGATTGTGGTGGTTTTTGGCTTGTATTCCGCCCCGATCCAGCCGGTATAGCCGATGCGGTCAATATGATCATACAGGAATGGATAGTTGATCTCGCCCGTGCCCGGCTCGTTGCGTCCGGGATTGTCGGCCAGTTGCAGATGCCCGATCATTGGCAAATGCGCCTCTATGGTGCGGGCAAGGTCCCCCTCCATGATTTGCATGTGGTAGATGTCATACTGGATCAGGAGGTTGCCGGAGCCGGTTTCCTGAATGATGGCGGCGGCCTGTTTCGTGTGGGTGAGAAAAAAACCGGGAATGTCGCGGGTGTTGATTGGCTCAATCAGCAGGCGAATCCCGGCTTTGCCAAGCTCGGCGGCGGCATAGGCAAGATTGCTTACAAGGGTGGCGTGCAGGCGTTTGGGGTCGGCACCGGCGGGTGCAATTCCGGCGAGGCAATTCACCTGCGGGCAATTCAGCGCTTTGGCATAGTCGATCGCCTTGCTGACGCCTTCGCGGAACTCCGCCACCCGGTCCGGCAGAATGGCTATGCCGCGCTCGCCGCCCGCCCAATTGCCGCCGGGCAGGTTGTGCAGCACCTGCACCTGGCCATCGTCGTGCAGGCGTCTGGCCAATTCTTTTTTATCGAAATCATAGGGGAAGAGATATTCCACGCCCCTGAACCCCGCCTCCCGCGCCGCAGCAAAGCGGTCCAGAAACGGCAGTTCATTGAACAGCATGGTGAGGTTGGCGGCAAACTTTGGCATGGGGCATCCTGGCGACTGGTTTGAGGAGCGCGGACTGGTATCCGCGCTGCGGGCGAAATCACATGGTCTGGCTGTTGGCGATCGACAGGTTGGGGTCAAGGCAGAGGATTTCCTCGAACTCGTTGACGCTGTCGATTTCCGCTCCCATGGCGATATTGGTCACCCGTTCCAGAATGAATTCCAGCACCACCGGCACCTGGTGTTCCTCCATCAGGGCATGGGCGCGGGCGAAGGCATCCTTGAACTCATTCGGGCTTTTCACCCTTATGGCCTTGCAGCCCAGTCCCTCGGCCACCGCGACATGATCGACGCCATAACCGGCGGGAGCGTCACTTTCCGGCGTCACATTGATATTCTCGAATGCCAGGCTGACTTCAAAATCAATCTGGAAATTGCGCTGCGCCTGGCGGATCAGGCCGAGGTAGGAATTGTTGACCACCACATGCAGATACGGGAGCTTGTGCTGCGCACCGACCGCCAGTTCCTCGATCATGAACTGGAAATCATAATCGCCTGAAAGCGCTACGATCTTTCTGGTGGGGTCGGCAGCGCGCACGCCCAGCGCAGCGGGCAGTGTCCAGCCCAGCGGTCCGGCCTGGCCGCAATTGATCCAGTTGCGCGGCTTGTAGACTTTCAGGAATTGTGCCCCGGCAATTTGCGACAGGCCGATGGTGGTGACATAGCAGGTGTCGCGATCCAAAATCTCGTTCATCTCCTGATAGACCCGCTGCGGTTTTAGCGGCACGGCGTCGAAATGGGTTTTGCGCAGCATGTTGTGCTTGCGGTGCAGGCATTGCCCGGCCCAGTCGCTCCGGTCCTTCAATTCGCCGCGAGATTTCATATCGCGGGCGACCGCGATGAACAGTTTGAGGGCGGCACCCGCATCCGAGACAATGCCGAAATCGGGGCCGAATACCCGCCCGATCTGCGTCGGTTCAATATCGACATGGATAAATTTGCGCCCCTTGGTGAACACGTCTACCGAGCCGGTCTGGCGGTTGGCCCAGCGGTTGCCGATGCCGAAGACAAAATCAGACTGGAGAAACGTGGCATTGCCATAGCGGTGGCTGGTTTGCAGCCCGACCATGCCGGCCATCAAATCATGGTCATCAGGGATGATGCCCCAGCCCATCAGCGTCGGCACTACGGGAATGCCGGTCAATTCGGCAAATTCCACCAGCAGCTCGCAGGCATCGGCATTGATGATGCCCCCGCCTGCAATGATCAGCGGGCGTTCGGCAGCATTCAGCATTGCCAGGGCTTTTTCCGCCTGCTTGCGGGTGGCAATGGGCTTGTGGACGAGAAGCGGCGAATAAGTATCAGGATCAAACTCGATCTCCGCCAGTTGCACGTCCACCGGCAGGTCGATCAGCACTGGCCCGGGCCGGCCCGAGCGCATGACATGGAAAGCCTGCTGGAACACCATGGGCACCAGCGCCGGTTCGCGCACCGTCACCGCCCATTTGGTCACCGTCCGGGCGATGGTTTCAATATCGACCGCCTGAAAATCCTCTTTGTAGAGCTTTGCCCTCGGGGCCTGTCCGGTAATGCACAGGATCGGGATGGAATCGGCCTGGGCGGTATAGAGCCCGGTGATCATGTCCGTGCCGGCCGGGCCTGAGGTGCCGATGCACACACCAATATTGCCAGCCCTGGCGCGGGAAAACCCGTCGGCCATGTGCGAGGCTCCCTCGACATGCCGGGCGAGAATGTGGCGGATGGTGCCGCGCAGTTTCATCGCCGAGTAGAGCGGGTTAATGGCCGCCCCCGGCACGCCAAACGCCGTGGTGGCACCTTCCGCTTCGAGAATTCGAACCGCAGCGTCAATTGCTCTCATCCTGGCCATCAGGCCCTCCCCATTTTTGATTGCGTTGACCATACCAGCAAAAATGCGGAATTGTCTCTCATTGGCGGCAAAATTTTCCGCCTAAATTTTCCGCAGCACTTTTTGTCTGGCGGCGGCGGTAACAGTATAAGATATCGACCAGATGATCCGCCGCCATGCGCTGTCGGGCCAGGGAGAACAAAGCGATGATCCCGTTTCCAGTCAGGGGCAAAGGCCAGTGGCAATCATGCCAGAACTGAACGTGCGTGCTCTCGGCATTCCCGGCGTGCTGCTCGTTATCCCGCACCGGTTGGCCGATGCGCGCGGCTATTTTACCGAAACCTGGAACAGCCGGGCCTTTGCCGAAGCCGGGATTGAGGCGGCATTCGTGCAGGACAACCAGTCGATGTCGGTGCTGCCCGGCACCATCCGCGGCCTGCATTTTCAGACCCCGCCGCATGCGCAGGCCAAGCTGGTGCGGGTGGTGGCAGGGGCGGTGTTTGACGTTGCGGTGGACCTGCGGCGGCACAGCCCGTCCTATGGCCGCTATTGCGCGGCAACCCTGACGGCGGAGGGGGGCGAGCAATTGTTTGTGCCGCGCGGATTTGCGCACGGGTTTTGCACGCTGGAACCCGGTACCATTGTCGCCTACAAGGTGGATGGCTGGTATTCGCCTGGATGTGACCGGGGTTTTGCCTGGAATGATCCGGATCTGGCGATTGACTGGCCGGTCGAGCCTGCCAATGTGACGACATCGGCAAAGGATGCGCGACTGGGGCGTTTCAAGGCGCTGGAATCGCCGTTTTGACATGGGGTTTAAAGTGGGCAGGCGCTATCTCGTCACCGGCGGGGCCGGGTTTATCGGCTCGGCGCTTGTGCGCCAGCTGATTGGCGCAGGCCAGCACGATGTCACAGTGGTGGACAAGCTGACCTATGCGGGCAATCGCGACAATCTGGCCAGCGTCGCCTCGCACCCGAAATACCGCTTTGTGCAGGCAGACATTTGCGACGGACCGGCCATGCAGGCGCTGCTGGAGGGTTTCAAACCCGATGTGATCCTGCATCTGGCCGCCGAGACTCATGTTGACCGCTCGATCGACGGGCCGGGCGCGTTCATCCAGACCAATGTGGTTGGCACCTGCACGCTGTTGCAGGCGGCGCTGGGTTACTGGAAAGCGCTGCCGCCGCTGTCGCAGCCACACTTCCGGTTTCTCCATGTCTCCACCGATGAGGTGTTTGGGTCGCTCGGGGCGGACGGCTTGTTTTGCGAAACCAGTCCCTGCCAGCCCAACTCGCCCTATTCAGCGTCCAAAGCAGCGTCCGACCATCTGGTGCGGGCCTGGCATCACACCTATGGCCTCCCCGTGGTGGTGTCCAGTTGCTGCAACAATTACGGGCCGTTCCAGTTTCCCGAAAAGCTGGTGCCGCTGGTGATTCTGAATGCGCTGGAAGGCCGCAGCATTCCGGTTTACGGCACCGGCGAAAATATCCGCGACTGGCTCTATGTCGAGGATCACGCGCTGGCGCTGGCGCTGGTGGCCGAAAGGGGCCGGGTGGGCCAGAGCTACAACGTCGGTGCCAGTGCCGAAAAATCTAATCTGGAGATGGTGCAGGCCATTTGCCGGATTGTCGATGAGCTGGCTCCGGGTCCGTCAGGGCCGCGCGAACAACAGATCCGGTTCGTGCAGGACCGGCCCGGCCATGACTGGCGCTATGGCATGGATGCCCGCAAAATCCGCCGCGAGCTTGGCTGGCAACCGTGCGAAACGTTTGACAGCGGCCTGCGCAAGACGGTCGAATGGTATCTGGACAACCGGCAGTGGCCGGAACGCATCGGGGCGGGCACTGGCCATGCCACGCGGCTGGGGATTGTGACATGAACCGGCCGATTGCGGTTTTTGGCGCCCATGGCCAGCTCGGCCGCGAGATTGTCGCCCTGGCGCGGGAGAGCGGCGTAGCTGTGGCCGGGCTGGCGCGGGGGGATGCGGACATAGCCGATGCATTAGCGGTCCGCCGCGCTCTGGCAGAGCTGAGGCCCCGGCTGGTTGTCAATGCAGCGGCTTACACCGACGTGGACCGGGCGCAGACGGAACTGGAGGCGGCGGAAGCAGGCAATGTCACCGGTCCCGGAGTGCTGGCGCAGGAAGCGGCGGCACTAGGCCTGCCCATGGTGCATTTCTCGACTGATTTTGTGTTTGATGGCACTAGGTCCGGGCCTTATGCCGAAACGGATGCCATTGCCCCCACCGGCGTTTACGGTCGCAGCAAGGCGGCGGGCGAAGCGCGGGTGCGGGCCGCCAGCGGGCGGCACATCATTTTGCGGACATCCTGGGTGTACGGGCAGTTTGGGGCCAATTTCCTGAAAACCATCCTGCATCTGGCCCAAGAGCGGGATGAATTGCGGGTTGTGGCGGACCAACGGGGTGGACCGACGGCGACGCTGGATCTGGCTGAGGCCGTGCTGGCGGTGGACCGCACCATTTCGGCCAATCCCGAAGGCGAACATTGGGGCACCTTTCACTTCGCCGCGAGCGGGATTGCCAGCCGCCATTCTTTTGCCAGCGAGATTGTCGCTGCGGCCCATCCATTCACCGGGCGCAGGCCCAAAGTTGTGGCGATTGCCAGCGGCGATTATCCAGTGCTGGTCCGGCGTCCGGCCAATTCGGCGCTGGACAGCACGCGCTTCATCCGCAAGTTTGGCTATGCGCCCGCCCGGTGGCAGCAGCGGGTGGGCGAGGTGGTCCGGCAAATATACCGGCCCGGCGGACAGGAGTAGCGCGATGAAGGGGATCATTCTGGCCGGCGGCACGGGCACGCGGCTGTTTCCGCTGACCGCCGCCGTCTCCAAGCAATTGCTGCCGGTCTATGACAAGCCGATGATCTATTATCCGCTGTCAACGCTGCTGCTGGCGCGCATCCGCGATATCCTGCTGATTACCACGCCGCAGGATCAGGAGCTGTTCCACAAGCTGCTGGGCGATGGCAGCCAGTTTGGTGTGCGGCTGTCCTATGCCATCCAGCCGCAGCCGCGCGGCCTTGCCGATGCCTTCATCGTCGGGCGCGATTTTGTCGGGCGGGACCGCGTGGCGCTGGTGCTGGGCGACAATATTTTCTACGGTCAGGGCTTTTCGGCCTTGCTGGCGCGTGCCGTTGCTCGCCAGCAGGGGGCGACAATTTTTGGCTATCAGGTGGCGGACCCGGAACGGTATGGCGTGGTGGAATTTGACGCCGCAGGCAAGGCCGTGTCGCTGGAGGAAAAGCCGCCCGTGCCAAAATCCAGCACGGCGATCACCGGCCTGTATTTCTACGACAATCAGGTGCTCGACATGGCCGCCGCAGTAAAACCCTCGGCGCGCGGCGAAATCGAAATCACCGACATCAACCGCGCCTATCTGGAACGCGGAATGCTGCACGTGGAACGGATGAACCGGGGCTATGCCTGGCTGGACACCGGCACACATGACAGTCTGATGGAAGCGGGCCAGTTTGTCGAAATTCTGGAGCGGCGGCAGGGGCTGAAAATATGCTGCCCGGAAGAGATTGCCTATGCCAACGGTTTTATCGGGCGCGCGACGCTGGAGGCGGCGGCAGCGAGAATGGGCAAATCGCGATACGGGGCCTATCTGACGGGATTGGCGCAGGCGTCGGGCTGAGCCCGGCCGCCCCGGGCCGCGGGCTTTGCAGCCCGCCCCCTCCGCCGCAGCAATTCTGGCAGAAAGGCAGGCGGGACGCGCCCAACGGGGGGTTGTAGAGCCCGCGACCTTGGGCCGGGACCGCCCGTTATCGGCGCCAGAAATGCTGCACCGGCCCGTGGCCAGTGCCAACGGCCAGCGTAGCGCTGTGCTGCAGGGCTCCGCCCAGATAGATTTTGGCCGCCGAAATTGCCGCCACCAGATCAAGGCCTCTGCCGAGACCGGCGGCGATGGCGGAGGAGAGGGTGCAACCGGTGCCATGGGTGTTTGGCGTGTCAATCCGCCGGGCTTCAAAGCGCTGGCAGGCAGCAGGCGTCACCAGCATGTCGATGGCCATTTCCCCGGCCATGTGCCCGCCCTTGACCAGCACCGCTTGCGCACCTTGACCCGTCAAGGCCCGCCCGCACGCTTCCATCCCCGCCAGATCCAGCGGCTGGGGCAGGCCAGCGAGCCGGGCGGCCTCGGGCAGGTTCGGGGTGACGAGCGCTGCCAGCGGAAACAGGGCCTGGCGCATCGCCTCCACGACATCGGGCGCGCCCAGGCTGTCGCCCGAGGTAGCGACCAGCACCGGGTCCAGCACAATATTGCGGGCCTTGTGACAGGCCAGCCGCTCCGCCACCACTTGCGCAATCGCGCCATTTGCCAGCATTCCAATCTTGACCGCATCGACCCGGATATCGGCAAAAATCGCGTCAATCTGCGCGGCGATGAAGTCTGGCGGGGGAATGTGAATGGCGCTGACGCCGCGCGTGTTCTGGGCGGTGAGGGCGGTAATCACGGCCATGCCATAGCATCCAAGCGCACCGAAGGTTTTCAGGTCAGCCTGAATGCCTGCGCCGCCCGAGGGGTCGGAACCGGCAATCGACAGGATATTGGCACTCATTCCGCAGGCCTTTCGTCGGCGATGATCCTGCCGTCCTTTGGCAGGCTGCCGGGAGGGCAGTGAACCACTTCGCCGCGCAATTTGGTGATATCGGCCAGAGTGGCGGAAACCATCTGGTGGTCGAGGCTTTCAGCCTCGGCATGCAGGGTCATTACATCTTGCTCGCTGGCGCGCGTCACTACAAGGCGCAGGCGCGAGATGCCGGGGAAGCGGCGGCCCAGTTCGGCAATCTGGCCGGGGTGCACGAACATGCCCTTGATTTTGGTGGTCTGGTCGGCCCGCCCGAGCCAGCCCCTCAGGCGCAGGCCGGTGCGCCCGCAAGCGGATGCGCCGGGCAGCACAGCCGACAAGTCACCGGTGGCAAAACGCAACAGCGGATAGTCCGCATTCAGTTTGGTCACCAAAACTTCGCCAATTTCGCCTTCCGCCACGGGGTCACCCGTGCCGGGGGTGACGATTTCGACAATCAGCCCTTCATTGATGATCAGCCCTTCGCGGGCAGCGGATTCGTAGGCGATCACGCCCAGATCTGCGCTGGCATAGGCTTGCGCCACATCGACGCCGCGCTGCTTCAGTTCTGCCCGCAGGCTGGCGGGCAGGGCGGCACCGGAGACAAGGGCGCGCCGGATCGAGCTGGTATCGCGGCCCAGCTCCGCACCCTTGTCGAGCAAAATTTTGAGAAAATCGGGCGTGCCGGCATAAAACTCCGGCCTGAGGTGCTGGATGGCCTCCAGCTGCTGCTCACTATTGCCGGGGCCGCCGGGAATCACCGGGCAGCCAATGGCATGCGCGCCGCTTTCCATCACATGCCCGCCCGGTGTCAGGTGATAGGAAAAGCAGTTGAGCAAAATCTCGCCCCGGCGCAGGCCCGCCGCATAGAGTGCGCGCGCCGCCCCCCAATAATCGCGCGAATGACCCTCCGGCTCGAAAACCGGGCCGGGGGAGACCAGCAGCCGCTTGAGCAGGCCGGTGCGGGTGGTGGCGATGCCGCCGAAGGGCGGCGCATCCTGCTGCATCATTTTCAGGTCGGCCTTGCGCAGCACCGGCACTTTGGCGAGGTCCGCCCGGCACTGGATGTCCTCTGGATTGAGGCTGCGCAATTGCCGCCGCAGGGCAGGGGCGCGGGATTTGGCAATCGTCAGGCCGGCCCGCAAATCGCGAAACAGAACCAGCTCACGCTGTTTGGCGGCCCGTGTTTCGAGCCTGTCATAATGGGTCACTGTTTCGCCCATGGGTTGTGCCTTCTGGCCAGGAGAGTGATAACCCGTGTCGGGGCGGCTAGCCAGTGCCTATTTCGCAGGATTGGCATTGAATTTTCGGCAGGTTTGGGCAAGGCTGGGGCCGGACAGGGAGAACGGCGATGATTGTGACAACGGCCAATGATCTGGCGGGCTACCGCATCGTGCGCCACCTTGGCGTGGTGCGCGGCATCACCGTGCGCTCGCGCTCGGTCGTGGGGAATTTTGCTGGCGCAATCCAGACGATTTTCGGCGGACGGCTGTCTGTCTACGTGCATCTGGCCGAGCAGGCGCGCCAGCAGGCGTTTGATTTGATGATTGAACATGCCGAGCAGGGCGGTGCCAATGCCATCATCGCCATGCGCTATGATGCCAACGAGATCATGGCGGGGGTAACCGAAGTGCTGGCGTACGGCACGGCGGTGCAGGTGCAGCCGGTGTGATTTTTGCCCGCAGGGTCTTGCATCCGCCCAAATTCTGCGGCATTAGCTAGCTGGCCGGGTTGCGCTGGAATGCACAGCCCATGCAGGAGTGTAGCTCAATTGGCTAGAGCGCCGGTCTCCAAAACCGGAGGTTAAGAGTTCGAGTCTCTTCTCTCCTGCCATTCATCTCCCCTGTTTCAGGGTAACGGGCGGGCGGAATATTTTCCGCTTGGCACATTCCCCGATCCGCGCTATGAGGCTTTTGTGGCGCGCAACCTTCTCCGGTTCCGCGCCGCGATTTTTTCTGGCAGGCCGGATCGACCGGTTACAGGACTTAAAAATATGGCCAATGCCTTTGAATTCATCCAGCAGGTTCGCGCCGAGGCTGCCAAGGTTACCTGGCCCACACGGCGTGAAACCATGATCACCACCGGGCTGGTGATTTTGATGGCGTTTGCCGCCAGCCTGTTCTTCGTCATGGTCGACCAAGGCTTGCGCCTTGCCATCGGCTTCATTCTTAGTCTCGGCCATTAAGCGGACAAATCCCCATGAACATGCGCTGGTATATTGTCCACGCCTATTCCAATTTTGAGAAAAAGGTCGCCGAATCCATCCGCGAACAGGCCGCCCAGCGCGGCTTGAGCGAAAAATTCGGGGAAATTCTGGTGCCGACCGAGAATATCGTCGAAGTCCGGCGCGGGCGCAAGGTGACTTCCGAGCGCAAGTTTTTCCCCGGTTATGTGCTGGTGAAATGCGATTTGACCGATGATGTCTACCATCTGATCAAGAATTCGCCCAAGGTCACCGGTTTTCTGGGCACCGACAAGAAGCCGATGCCGATTCCCGACCATGAGGCCGAGCGGATCAAGGGCCAGGTGGCCCAGCATGTCGCCCACCCCACCCAGTCGATCCGGTTCGAGATTGGCGAGACCGTGCGTGTGGCGGACGGGCCGTTTGCCTCGTTCAACGGCGTTGTCGAAGAGGTTGATGAAGGCCGCTCGCGCGTTAAGGTTGCCGTATCCATCTTCGGGCGCGCTACGCCGGTGGAGCTGGAATATGCGCAGGTGGAGAAGGTTTAGGGCGACGCGCGCATTTTTTCGGTGACTTAGGCTGTCATCGTGCTATTTTCCGCTTGAAGGAATGAGGCAATATGTCCATCGCGCAATCCCTCCATGTTACCTTGCCAAAAGAAATGGCTGATCTGGTGCGCGCAAAAATTGCGTCTGGTGAATATTCCAGCGCAATTGAAGTCGTGCAGGGGGGATTGCAAGCGCTTCTGGAGCATGATGCCGAAGTCGAGCACTGGCTTCGGGGCGAGGTTGCAAGCACTTTTGATGGCTGGGCAGCCAATCCGGAACGGGCAAAGCCGCTGGATGAGGTCGCTGCGCGAATGGATGCGTTTATGAACACGGCGGTGCTGAAGGCCAGCCAGGTGTGATCTACAGCGTCCATCTGGATGAATGCGGCGGAAGCTGCGGATTGCCGGATTTGAACGCCGGGTGAGCATCGCGTTCGTGGTTGAGGGCGACAAAGTCGTGATACTCAGGGTTTATATGACGGACGCAGGTATGAGGCGGGATGATCTATGGAAGATACGATTGCTGTTGGCCGCAGAGTTTACGAAAAAACGGCCCGTTTCTATCAAGCCCGGTTAGAGGCGGAATGCAGCCTTGGATATAAATTCCTTTATGGGCCGCCATATCAAAATCCGCCAATTCTGTTTCTTAGCTATCAGCCCGGAGGGGGAGCTGGGGATTTTAAAAAACCTCAAACGCGTGCTTTTATTTCCTCAAATTTGCCTGAGTCCGCCTGATTCAGATAAGGATGCTCCAAAATATATCTTTGCGGACGGACTCTAAGGAATGACCAATTCACGACATCGAGACCCGGAGTGGCGCGAGTTCGAGCGTTTAATCGCCCGTATCGAGGCTGACGCCGGTCCACACGGTGTAACCGTTACCTCACCCGATTGGTTGCGTTGCAAACTGACCGGTCGGATGAGAGAGGTGGATGCCAGCTTTCGAGCGAAGGTTGGCACAACAGAAATTCTAGTCACGATCGAATGTCGAAGGCGAGGAAAGACTCAGGATGTAACCTGGATCGAGCAACTCGCCACGAAGAAGTCTTCAATTGGGGCGGATCGAACCATTGCCGTTAGTGCATCTGGCTTTTCAGCAGAGGCCCAGATCGCCGCGTCTCATGTCGCGCCGATTCCCGGTGCGCTTCGGCGCGGTCGCCGGGGTTATCCGAAATACGGCTTCGGGCTCGCCTCGGCCGAGGGCGCGGGCAGCCACTTCAGATCCTGGAAGCCGCGCGTGATGTAGCCGC
>JAYVYA010000077.1:0-9386 GCA_043784745.1 Hyphomicrobiales bacterium | reverse complement strand
GCCAGGCCAGTGCTTTGGAACAGATGGACGGGTTCAACCTGACCCCCGCCCAGCAGGCTGGCGAAGCGGCCAATAAAGCCTGGCTTGTCCTCGTTGGTGACATAGATCATTGAGGGGGCAAATTCCGCATCGATATTGATGCCCTTGATCGAGATGATGCGCGGGCGGCCATCATGGAACACCGTGCCGGCCACCGAGCGTTCCTGCGTCTCGCTCTGCACCGACAGGGTGATCAGCGATTCGTAATCGCCTTCCGAGGCGCGCGTCACTTCGTCAATGACAATGCCGCGCTCCTTGGCGACCGTCGGGGCCGAGACGACGTTAACATCTGACAATTGCGGACGCAGCAGCCCGGCAATGGCGGAGGCAGTCAGCGCCCTGGTTTTCAGCTGCGCCACATTGCCCTCATAGGTAATTGTCACCTTGCGAATGCCGCTCTGCGTCAGCTGGCCTGCAAAGGATCCAAGCTTTTCGGCCAGAGCGATAAACGGCTTCAGCTTCGGCGCTTCTTCCGCCGTGATCGAGGGGAAGTTGACGGCGTTGGAAATCGCGCCGCGCATCAAATAATCCGACATTTGCTCAGCGACTTGCAGGGCCACATTCTCCTGCGCCTCACTGGTAGCCGCGCCCAGATGCGGGGTGCAGACAACGTTGGGATGGCCAAACAGCGGGTTTGCAAGGGCCGGCTCTTCCACAAACACGTCAAACGCCGCTCCGGCGACATGGCCGGAGTCGAGCGCGGCCCGCAGCGCCACCTCGTCCACCAGCCCGCCACGGGCGCAATTGATGATGCGCACGCCCTTCTTGGTCCGGGCGATATTTTCCGCCGAAAGGATATTTTTCGTCTGCGCCGTCATTGGCGTGTGCAGGGTGATGACATCGGCGCGGGCGAGCAAATCGCCCAGCTCCACCTTCTCGACGCCAATGTCCAGGGCACGCTCGGGGCTGAGGAAGGGGTCAAACGCAATCACCCGCATTTTCAGGCCAATGCCGCGCTCGGCAACAATCGAGCCGATATTGCCGCAGCCGATAATGCCCAGCACCTTGCCGGTGATTTCAACCCCCATGAAGCGGTTCTTCTCCCACTTGCCGGCCTGTGTCGAAATATCGGCAGCCGGGATCTGGCGGGCGAGTGCGAACATCATGGCAATGGCGTGCTCGGCGGTGGTGATGGAATTGCCGAACGGCGTGTTCATGACGATGACACCGCGCGCAGTGGCGGCGGGAATATCGACATTGTCAACGCCAATGCCGGCGCGGCCAATCACTTTGAGTTTGGGGGCGTTTTCCAGGATTTTGGCGGTGACCTTGGTGGCCGAACGGATTGCAAGGCCGTCGTAATTGCCAATAATGGCGGCCAGCCTGTCTTTGTCCTTGCCAAGATCGGGCTGGAAATCAACCTCGACGCCGCGATCTCTAAAGATTTGCACGGCGGCGGGGGAGAGAGCATCGGAAATGAGTACGCGGGGGCTTATCATGATGGGTCCTTTTTGTTCTAGCTATCGTTATGCCGTGAGGAATTCTTTGAAAAAACCTTCGTCCACGGCGAAGGCTTTTTTCTCAACCAAGCCGAGTGACAAGGATTCCATCAGCTCAATCAACCGATCAATGTCGATTAATTCAATTTCACACGCCCCACCCAGCGCCTCTTCTCGGGCACCTCTCGTGAAGACAGAAGTTGTGAGGAATAGACCCTTCTCCGCGCGTTCTCGGATAACTGCGGCCTGGAATTTCATAATGTCGTCTTTGGACACCGAAGCGTTCGTATATCGCTTACATTGAAACAAGACGCGCAAGGTCATCATCGGATTGATCCGAAGGTAGCCATTGCCGTCGATGCCGCCATCATTTGTTCGTCCGGTGACATTCACCGCAGTGAATCCGGCAGTTCGAAGCAACAATGCACTGAAATGTTCGAAGCCTATAGCGGTCATCTGCTTAAAAATCCTGGTCAGAGATTCGCGATGATCTGTCGCCAGGTCCTGAATAGGTGCGGTTGATTGCTCGATAGCATCAATGACAACCGGCGCTTCTAATTTTACAGCCTCCATATCACCCGCTGCAGATAAGAGGTTGTGTAGATGCCTGAATAGCTCAACAGCCTGCGTATGGTTCAGGTTGGTTGCCCGCCCTAGTTCGGTTAACCGCCAAACACCCCGCTCAGAGCCGTCTATCAGCCCGGCTTTCATCAAATAGAACCGTGCCCAGGCGACTTGGTTGTCAAATCGGCTTTGGCCACTAGATGACGTGGCGTTTAGCACCGCTTCACTGACCGCCATTGTTTTGGCAACATTCTCGCGAACTTCAAATGGTGTTCCGGAGTTTCCGAGCGTTCTTAGCGCGTTAAGAACGGGACCGAAGTATCTGACAAACTCTGGTCCTTTTGCAGGTGAGCGCGCCATCAAAAGCTCCAAAAGTTGGGGAAGCGGTCAATTGGCGAAGGAGAATCCCCGCCCTCACCTGACCCGCCTGGTGAGCGCCAGTCCTCTCCCGCAAGCGGGCGAGGTTCAGGGCGGCTTACGCCGCTTTGGCGCTCGCATAAGCCCAGTCGAGCCAATGCGTCAGCGCAGCGACATCGGCGGCTTCCACCGTTGCGCCGCACCAGACCCGCAGGCCGGGCGGGGCATCGCGGTAGCCGCCGATGTCGAAAGCGACCTTCTCCTTCTCCAGCAGCGTCGCCAGGGTCTTGGCGAAGGCCGCCTGCGCCTCGGCGGACAGTGCCGTGACCTGCGGGTCCACCACTTTCAGGCAGACGGAAGTGTTGGAGCGGGTGGCGGGATCACGGGCCAGGAAATCGACCCAGGGCGTTTTGGCAACCCAGTCGGCAATCACTCTGGTATTGGCGTCGGCGCGGTCAATCAGCCCTTCCAGCCCGCCGATCAATTTGGCCCAGTCCAGCGCATCAAGATAATCTTCGACGCAGAGCATCGAGGGCGTATTGATCGTCTCGCCAGCAAACAGGCCTTCCACCAGCTTGCCGCCCGACATCATCCGGAAAATTTTTGGCATCGGCCAGGCCGGCGTATAGGTCTGCAACCTTTCAACCGCGCGCGGGCCAAGGATCAGCATGCCGTGCGCCGCCTCGCCGCCCAGCGCCTTCTGCCAGGAGAAGGTGACGACATCGAGCTTGTCCCAGTCCAGCTTTTGCGCAAACGCTGCCGAGGTGGCATCGCAAATCGTCAGGCCCTTGCGATCCGGCGGGATGAAATCGCCGCTGGGCACGCGCACGCCGGAGGTGGTGCCATTCCAGGTGAAGACCACATCATGATTAAAGTTGATGCTATTGAGATCGGCGATCTCGCCATAGCCCGCCTTGAGCACGCGGGCGTCTTTCAGCTTGAGCTGCTTGACCACATCGGTCACCCAACCCTCGCCAAAGCTTTCCCACGCCACCATATCGACCGGGCGGGCACCGAGCAAAGACCACATTGCCATTTCCACCGCGCCGGTATCGGAAGCGGGGACGATGGCAATCCGGTAATCGGCAGGCACTTGCAGAATTTCGCGCGTCAGGTCGATGGCGCGCTTCAGCCTTGCTTTGCCAACCGAAGCCCGGTGCGAGCGACCGAGCGGAGCGTCCTTGAGATTTTGCAGGTTCCATCCGGGGCGCTTGGCGCAGGGGCCGGAGGAGAAATTGGCGCAATGTGGGCGCAGGGCAGGCTTGTGCAGATCGCTCATGTAATCCATCCTTTCAGATGGTAGCCTCCCGTTGGGGGGAGGTGTCCCGCCGCTGTGGGTAGAGAAAGCCGCTGGGGCCGTCAAGCGGGAATTTCCCGGGACCGCGCACTTCCAGTGCGCTCTTGCGCGGCGGTGAAACGGGCTTAATCTGCCACGGTTGAAGCAGTGGAAACAGCGCACTGGAAGTGCGGGATCCAAGCGCGATCCAGGGAGATACAATGACAGCAATGGTAGCGGCCATGATGGCGTCGGGGGGCCTGAAAATCGATCCGCGCAACCGCGACATCAAAATCTACGTCAATGGCCAGATGGTCCATCGCGATGCGGCGGTAGTCTCGGTCTACGATGCCGGCTTCATGCTGGGGGATGGCGTCTGGGAAGGCGTGCGGCTGCACAGGGGCGTGCTGCTGTTTGTCGAAGACCACCTCGACCGGCTGTTTGCCGGAGCGAAAATGATTGGCATTGATATTCCGTGGACCCGGCAAGAGCTGGTTGAAGCCCTGCGCCTGACCGTGGACACCAACCACATGACCCATGGCGTGCATTGCCGCCTGATGCTGACCCGTGGCCGCAAAATCACCACCGATCAGGATCCCCGCCTGTGCCCGGATGGCCCAACGCTGGTGATCATCGCCGAGCACAAGGACGAGATACCAGAAGACAAGCTGCGCAACCTCAACCTTACCTCCGTTCACATCCATCGCGGAGCGCCCGACACGCAGGATCCGCGCCTCAACTCGCATTCCAAACTCAACTGCATCCTTGCCATGCTCCAGGCCATGCACGCCGGGGCGGACGAGGCGCTGATGATGGACCCGCTGGGGTTCGTCAACACCTGCAATTCGGTCAATTTCTTCATCGTCCGGGAGGACGAAATCTGGACCTCGACGGGTGATTATTGCATGAACGGCATCACCCGCCGCAAAACCATCGAAATCTGCCGCGCCGCCGGGCTGAATGTGCGCGAGAAAAACTTCTCGCTGCTCGATGTTTATTCCGCCGGTGAAGCCTTTGTCACCGGCACCACAGGCGGACAAACGCCGGTGCGCTCGGTGGACGGCCGGGTGATTGGCGACGGGTTGCCAGGGCAAACGCTGCGCAAGCTGCGCGGTCTCTACAAGGCGCTGGTGGGGGAGTATTGCGCCGCGCGGGGGTAGATGGCACTTGCCATCAGCTGCCAGCACGCTTAAATCTGCCCGTTTGAGGGAGGCTTCCATGGCGCAACCGCAATTGTCCGTCCGTTCCGCCCGCGCGCGCGACCTTGCCCACCGCCTTGCTGCTTCCGAGCGCCGAAGCGTGGCTCAGGTAGTTGAGCAGGCGCTGGAATATTATGCCATGCGCACACCGGCCCAGAACAAAAGCGCCGCCGAGTTCCATGCGCGGCTGAATCGCATAGCTTCGGTGGATGTCGATTTTGATGAATTGTATGCTGAGTTGTGAGTACCTTATGCAGGGCCGGAGGTGTGATTTTTCTCGATACCAAGTTGTTGGCAAAAACTGGGGTATATATTCCCGCTTGCATTCCCCCGCCCCCTCCCGTATATCCCATCCACACAAACCCTCATATGGATCATGCCTCACCTCATGATCACTTATCGAGAGTGGGTCCCTTCCGGGTCCCGCTCTTTTTTGTTGGCCGGAGCGGAATGAGCGATATTGACGTTACAGCCCTGCTGAAGGAGCCGCGCCTCGTGACCGAGACGGGGGTGGCCGCGCGTGTGGCGCAGGTGGCGGGTCCGGTGCTGGGGGACCTTGGCTTGCGGCTGGTGCGGGTCAAGCTGTCGGGGCAGGACGGGGCGACGGTGCAGATCATGGCGGAATTTCCCGATGGCACGATGAATGTGGATGCCTGCGAGCGCATCTCCATCGCACTGTCGCCGGTTCTGGACGTCGAAGACCCGGTGGCGCAGGCCTACCGGCTCGAAATTTCCTCCCCCGGCATTGACCGCCCTCTGGTCCGCGTCTCGGATTTCGAGCGCGCCAAAGGTTTTGAGGCGCGGGTCGAGCTGAATTCCCCCGTTGATGGCCGCCGCCGCTTCAAGGGGCTGCTGGGAGCGGTAACCGACGGCATGCTGGCCTTCGAGCGCAGCGACGCGCGGGCGGACGAGAACGCATTGGTGCATTTGCCGCTGCGGGATCTCAGCGATGCCCGTCTGGTGCTGACCGAAGAATTGATCCGCGATTCGCTGAAGGGCATCAAACCCGGCGACAAGGACAAGATGGACGACGAACAGGCCCCCGAGGATGCGCCCGGGCGCGGCCCCGGCCGTTTCGCCGGGCGCAACCAGAAATCCAAGCCAGTATTGCCCGCGGGGGTGCACGCGCAGGCCAAAAAGAATGCTGCGGGCAAGCCGCCCGCCAATGTTAAACCGAAAAAGAAATAGGAGTTTTCCATGGCCGTCAGCGCCAATCGCCTCGAACTCTTGCAGATCGCCGACGCCGTCGCGCGCGAAAAGAATATCGACAGGCAGATCGTCATCGCCTCGATGGAAGACGCGATGCAGAAGGCCGCCCGCTCCCGCTACGGGCAGGAGACGGAAGTGCGCGTCGAAATCAATCCCAAGACCGGCGAGACCCGGCTGTCGCGGTTGCTGCTGGTGGTGGACGAGATCGAGAATGATGCCATCCACATCCAGGTGGCCGATGCCCGCAAGAAAAACCCGGCGGCCCAGGTTGGCGACTGGATTGCCGAGACCCTGCCGCCCTTCGAGTTTGGCCGCATCGCCGCCCAGTCGGCCAAGCAGGTGATTGTGCAAAAGGTGCGCGAAGCCGAGCGCGACAAGCAGTATGATGAATACAAGGACCGTATGGGCGAAATCGTCAACGGTGCGGTCAAGCGCGTCGAATACGGCAATGTCGTGCTCGACCTTGGCCGCGGCGAGGCGATCATCCGCCGCGACGAAATGATCCCGCGCGAAATGTTCCGCCCCGGTGACCGGGTGCGCGCCTATGTTTATGATGTGCGGCGCGAGCAGCGCGGGCCGCAGATTTTTCTCTCCCGCACCCATCCCCAGTTCATGGCCAAGCTGTTCATGCAGGAAGTGCCGGAGATTTATGATGGCGTGATTGAGGTCAAGTCCGTCGCCCGCGACGCCGGCTCGCGCGCCAAAATCGCGGTTGTGTCGCGTGATTCCTCGATTGATCCGGTCGGGGCCTGCGTTGGCATGCGCGGTTCGCGCGTCCAGGCCGTGGTCAATGAATTGCAGGGCGAGAAGGTCGATATCATCCCCTGGTCGGCAGATGCCGCCACCTTCATCGTCAACGCGCTGCAGCCTGCCGAAGTGGTGAAAGTGGTGCTGGACGAGGAATCCTCGCGCATTGAAGTCGTGGTGCCCGATGACCAGCTCTCGCTCGCCATTGGCCGCCGGGGCCAGAATGTGCGCCTCGCCTCGCAGCTCACCGGCTGGGACATTGATATTCTGACCGAAGCCGAAGAATCGGGCCGCCGCCAGAAGGAATTTCTGGCCCGCACCACCATTTTCATGGGCGCGCTGGATGTTGACGAAGTGGTCGGCCAGTTGCTGGCCTCCGAGGGCTTCCGCACGGTCGAAGAACTCGCCTTTGTCGAGCCTGCTGAACTCGCCTCGATTGAAGGGTTTGACGAAGAAACCGCTGCTGAAATCCAGACCCGCGCCCGCGGCCATCTGGCGCGGATTGAGAACGAGCAGGACGACAAGCGAAAGGCTTTGGGTGTGGAAGACAATTTGCGCGAAATCAACGGCGTCACCGGGGCCATTCTGGTCAAGCTCGGCGAGAACAAGGTGAAGACGATGGAAGACCTGGCGGATCTGGCCACCGACGATCTCGTCGGCTGGCAGGAGCGCAAGGACGGCGAAAACGTCAGGCACCCCGGCTATCTCGACGGCATCGAGGTTTCCCGCGAGGACGCCGAAGCCATGATCATGGCGGCCCGTGTCAAACTCGGCTGGATCGAAGCGCCCGCTGCGCCCGAACCGAACGCCTGAGCCATGCGCCGCCGTGCAGGGAAACCCGTTGCCCACCAGCCCGCCCGATGAGGATGATGCCGACCTGACCTGCGAAAGCGGGCCGGAGCGGACCTGTATTGTCACGCGCGAAAAACATTCGCCCGATGAGATGATCCGCTTCGTGCTGTCACCCGCCAATGCGGTGGTGCCTGACATCCGGCGCAAGCTGCCGGGCCGCGGCGTCTGGGTGCTGGCGCAAGTGGCGCTGGTGCAGCAGGCAGTGAAAAAGCAGGCCTTTGGCCGGGGCTTCAAGGCCAAGGTGATCGTTGCGCCCGATCTGGCGGAAACGCTGGACCGGCTGCTGGAGGCGGATGCGCTGCAATCCCTCTCCTTTGCCAACAAGGCGGGGGCAGTGCTCACTGGTTTCGTCAAGGTTTCCTCTGCCCTTGCGGCAGGGCCGGTGCTGGCCCTGCTCAATGCCAGCGATGCCAGCGCCGATGGCCTGCGCAAGATGGCGCAAGCGGTGCGGCGGCAGGGGGCGGAAGGGTCGCCACCAGCCGAAATCAATATTTTTACATCTTTGCAATTGGATTTGGCATTAGGCCGGACAAATGTGATACATGCAGCATTGAAGGATACAGCTGCGGGTGCGGCCTTTTTGGCACGCGCCCATAGGCTGGCCGGTTTCAGGGCGCAAACCGGGTCAAATTCCGCGAAGTCAGCGGATTTCCCCGGGGAAATCCGGCCCGAACAGATTTTGTGACGCAACCACCGGCGCGCAATACGGCGCACCGGCACGACGACAGACGGGCGATGGCCCAGGGACATGAATACTGATGAACGACAACAAGACGAATGCCGACCCGGCCCTGACCGTTGCGCCCTCCAGGACGCTGACGCTGAAGCGCCCTGTGCTGGCGGGCACGGTAAACCAGAGTTTTTCGCACGGGCGGACCAAAAACGTTGTTGTGGAGACGGTAAAGCGCCGCGTTCTCGGCCCCGGCGAGCGGCCAGTGTCGCCCCCGCCGCTCCCTGTCGTGGCGCCCCCGCCCCCCGCGCCGCCGCCACGCTCCGAAACGCTGGCGCGCCCGCCCGCCCCGCGCCCGCAGTCCGGCGTCGTCCTGCGCACCCTCAGCGAGGAAGAGCGCGAATTGCGCAGCCGCGCCCTGACGGGTTCGCGTCTGCGCGATGAGGAGGAAGCCCGGGCCCGCGCCGAGGCCCAGCGCAAGGAAAAGGAAGAACGCGAGGCACGCGAGCGCGCCGAGCGCGAGGAGGCCGATGCCCGCAAGCGCGAGGAGGAAGCCCGCCGCTTGCAGGAAGCCGAAGCCCGCCGCCGCGCCGACCATGAATCGAGGCGCCGCGCCGCCGGTGGCGAGGCGGGGCCCGCCCCGCCATCCGCTCCCTCTGTCGCGCGCAAGCCCGTCGCCCACCCGGCGGCGGTCACCCAGGAAATCAAGCCGGCGGCAGCCCTGGGTGCCGTCGCCGCCAAGCCGGCCGGAGCGGCGGAAGACGACAGCAAGCGCGTCGTCATGCGCCGCATGATTGCCCCGCCGCCGCCGCGCCTCGCCGTGCCGACAAAGCCGACCCGCGTCGGCGAAATGAAAAACCGCGGCCGCCTGACGGTTGCCACCGCCACGGCGGAGGAGGAGGAGCGCACGCGTTCGGTCGCCGCCTTCCGCCGCCGCACCCAGCGCCTCAAGGGCATGGGCCATGCCCAGGTCAAGGAGAAGCTGGCGCGCGAAATCGTGCTGCCGGAAACCATCACCATCCAGGAACTCGCCA
>JAYVYA010000076.1:0-8314 GCA_043784745.1 Hyphomicrobiales bacterium | reverse complement strand
TAGCCAATCGTGAAAACACTAGCCATAGCCGATTCCGAATCCTGTGTCTTGTCGCTTGCCCGCACTGGCGAGCCGCTTTCTCCCGAATCAGTTAAGTGTTGTGGTAAAAGCGTTGTCACAGCAATAGGTGTGTCAGGTGCCTTATTCAAATGGCTTCGATCCCTGTTTCTCACCCACTATTCCTTAAACCCGCTGAAATCCCGTTAATGGTGATCTGGATGGTGCGCAAAGCCTTGTCATCGGCACCGTCTGCCCTGAGCAGCCGCAGCAGTTCAATCTGGACATGGTTCAATGGGTCGAGATAGGGAAAACGGTTGCGGATCGAGCGTTCCAGCAGCGGGTTTTGCTGCAGCAGGCGGTTGTGGCCCAAAATCTCTTTCAGGCAATCAATCGAATCCTGCCATTCGGCCCGGATGCGCGAAAAAATCTGCTTGCGCAAGGCGGCATCGTCGACCAGTTCGGCATATCGCGAGGCAATGGCGATCGAGCTCTTGGCCAGCACCATGTCCATATTGGACAGGCTGGTCTGGAAAAACGGCCAGTCCCGCGCCATGGCTTGCAGCATCGCCATGCCATCGCCGGGATGTGCCCCACAAAACCCTTTCACCGCCGAGCCAAAGCCATACCAGCCCGGCAGCATCAGGCGGCATTGCGCCCAGGAGAATACCCAGGGGATCGCCCGCAAATCCTCGATGCTGCGGGTCTTTTTCCGCGAGGCCGGGCGGGAGCCGATGTTGAGCGTGGCGATTTCGCCAATCACGGTCGAGGCCCAGAAATAATCCTCAAATCCCGGTGTCTCGTAGACCAGCCCGCGATAGGCGGTGAAAGCCGTTGCGGACAGTTCTTCCATAGCCTGGAGATAGGCCGGGTCCGGGGCGGAATGGCCGGGATGGAACAGGGTAGCTTCCAGCGTCGCCGCTGCCAGCACTTCGAGGTTGCGGCGGCCGACCTCCGCCTTGGAATATTTCGACGAGATGATTTCACCCTGCTCGGTAATGCGGATTTGCCCCTGCACCGCACCGCCCGGCTGGGCCAGAATCGCCTCATAGCTCGGCCCGCCGCCGCGCCCCACCGAGCCGCCGCGCCCGTGGAACAGCCGCAGGCCGGTATCATGCTGGCGGAAAACTTTCACCAGTTCAATTTCGGCTTTGTAGAGTTCCCAGCCCGAGGTAACAAAGCCGCCATCCTTGTTGCTGTCGGAATAGCCCAGCATCACCTCCTGCGTGCCACCATTGGCCTTGACCAGAAGCGCATAGGCGGGAATGGCGAGCACCGCATCCATGATGGCGGCGGAGGCCTGCAAATCGCCGATGGTTTCAAACAGCGGCACGATGTTGACGCGGGCCGCACCATCCGCTCCCACCAGCCCGGCCTCCTTGGCGAGCACAGCGGCTTCCAGCAGGTCCGAGACGCTGGCGGCTTTGGAGATGATGCAGCTGCGCACGGCCCCCATGCCATAAAGCTTTTGCGCCTGCGCGGCGGCGGCAAAAATCGCCAGTTCATCGCGGGTTTCGTCGCTGTAGGACAGGAAGGGCGAATAAAGCGGGCGGCGCTCCGCCAGTTCGCGCGTCAGGATCGCGGTGCGCGCGGCCTCGTCAAGTCCAAGGTAATCTGTGCCCGGTGCCACCGCCTCCAGCAATTCGGCAATTGTGCGCTCGTGCACATCGGAATTTTGCCGCAAATCGACGCTGGCGAGGTGGAAGCCGAAGACATCCACCGCCCGGCGCAGGGCGCGCAGTCGCCCGCGTGCCAGAATAATGGAGCCATTGGCGCGCAGCGAGCGGTCGATCACATCCAGGTCCGCCCGCATTTCGGTCGCACTGGCATAGGGCGGCGCGGCCCCCATCGGCGGGTGCGGCGGCACGGCGCGCACGCCCAAAACCTCGCCGGTGAAAACCAGGCGGGCGTAAATGCCAGCGATGACGCGCCGGTAGGGCTCATCCTCGCGATGGCGCGAATGATCGGGGGATTGCGCCGACAAGGCCAGCAATTCTTCCGACACCGAGATCACGCGCGTGCCCAGCGACAGCTCGCCGCCAAGGCTGTGCAATTCTTCGAGGTAAAACGCATGCACGCGGCTGTTTTGCAGCCTCAGCGTTTGGCGCAGGATGTCGGCAGTGACGAAGGGGTTGCCATCACGGTCGCCGCCAATCCAGCTGCCCATGCGCAAAAAAGAGGCTATCTGCACGCGCTCGCCTGCGGGGGCCATGGCGCTGAGCTCGTCCTCCAGCATGCCATACAGCTTCGGCAGTTCGCGCAGAAAAGTGTAGTCGTAATAGGACAGGCCGTTGGATACCTCGTCCAGCACGGTCAGCTTGGTCCAGCGCAGCAGGCTGGTCTGCCACAGGGTCAGCACGGCGCGGCGCAAATTGTCCTGCTGGGCCGCTTCCTCCTCCGGCGTCAGTTCGGCCCCATCGGCCTGTGCCAGCAGGGCGGCGATTTCCATTTCGCGGTCAATCGTGCTTTTGCGGCGCACTTCGGTCGGGTGGGCGGTCAGCACCGGGCTGACCATGGCCGTGTCGAAGAAGGTTTTGAGCGTGGCTGCGGGCATCCCCGCCTCGCGCGCTTGGGCGAGGCTGTGCGCCAGCGAGCCGCGCCGGGGGGCGGAGCGGGCAATGGCATGGGCCCGGGTGCGGCGGATGTGGTGCTGGTCTTCGGCAATGTTGGCCAGATGCGAGAAATAGCTGAAGGCGCGAACGATCTGCGTCTTCTGGTTTGGCGTCAGCCGGTTGAGAAGCGTCTCCAGTTCGCGCCGGGCTTCCTCGTTCTCCTCGCGGTGGAAGCGGATCGAGGTCTGGCGGATATTTTCGACAAGGTCGAAAATCGGTGCGCCCTCCTGCTCGCGGATCGTATCGCCCAGAATCCGGCCGAGCTTGCGAATATCCTCGCGCAGGGGCAGGTCCTTGTCGGCGTTGTCAATCATGTTCATGCTGGTATCCATGGCGCAAGCGTGGGGCCGAAACTGGGCATTTGCACCAGCCTAGCCTTTTCGTCCAGCAATTTACGGACCAAAGTCTTTCCTTAGGGAACGCGACCGTCCCGGTCGCCCTTTGCCCAAGGCCGCAGCCCTCCTGGTTTGGACAGCTTCTGCCCAGGGGCGACCGGGACGGTCGCGATCCGGAAAGGCGCTACCCCGCCCAGCCCTCGGCAATCACCAGATCCAGCTCCGCCGCCCCGTCCCGCAACGCCTTGGCCCGCGCATATTCAGGCGAATCATAGCAGGCGACCGCCGTGGCATAGTCGGCAAACTCGATCACCACCTGCCGCGCCCGGTGGCTGCCCTCGCGCACTTCAAACTTGCCGCCGCGCACCAGAAATTTTGCGCCGAACTTGCTGAAGGCGGCAGCATTGGCCTCGACATATTGCTTGTAGCGGGCCATGTCCGAGACATCGCCGCGCGCAATCCAGTAGCCCTTGGCCATGCTCATGCTCCCTCAACCACGACAATATTCGCCACGCCTGCCCCGGCGCGCAGCTGGATCGCGGCCTGGTATTCGGGCGACTGATAATAGGCCCGCGCCGTTGCATAATCGGCAAATTCCAGCACGACATTGCGCATCCGCGCCTCGCCCTCCAGCGTTTCGCATTGGCCGCCGCGCACCAGCGGTTGGCCACCAAATTTCTGGATCGCCAGCGTCGCCGACTTGACATATTCGGCATATTTGACCGGATCGGTCACAGTGATGCTGGCGATGACGTAACCCTTTGCCATGAAAATCTCCTGTTTTTGTCATGTTTTGGTGATTTTTGCGGGTGACTCCACCCGTCAAATCGCTTGAGGCCCTGTGCCTCAATCTGGTTTGCGCGCCGGGCCGGATGTACGCCCGGCGTTGTTATTTGCGGTGTTGTTATTTGCAGCGTTTTCTTTCATCGCTTCCCCGGCGGCAATACCGGCTACAATCGCTTCTGCCGCCGCCCTGGGGTCCGCCGCTGCCAATACCGGGCGGGCGACCACCAGATAATCCGCCCCGGCGGCAATCGCCAGAGACGGTGTCATCACCCGCTTCTGGTCGCCAGCCTCCGCCCCCGCCGGGCGAATGCCGGGGGTGACGAGGATCATCTGCGGCCCCACCAGCGTCCGCATCTGCTGCACTTCGGCGGGCGACAGGATCAGCCCTGCAATCCCTGCCTCCTGCGCTTGCAAAGCCCGCATCGCCACCATGCCCTGGACATCCTGCCGGTATCCGGCGGCGCGCACATCGGCGTCATCAAACGAGGTCATGACCGTCACCGCCAGCAGTTTTAGCCCGCTGCCCGCCACCCCCGCCTGCGCCGCGCGCATGGTTTGCGGATAGGCGTGGATGGTGAGGAAATCCGCGCCCAGCCGTGCAATCTGCGCCGCCGCCCGCTCGACAGTGTTGGGAATATCGTGCAGCTTCAGATCGACAAACACTTTTTTGCCCTCGCCCTTGAGGCGGTGCACCAAGTCCAGCCCGCCGCCATAAACCAGCTCCATGCCAATCTTGTAGAACAGCACACAATCCCCCAGCCGCGCCACCATGGCCTCAGCGGCGGCACTGTCGGGCAGGTCAAGGCCGACAATCAGCTTTTCACGGGTGGGATGCGGCATGGCTGGTCTCGGGATGGTTTCAGGATTTGATAGGGGGTTGGGCGGGGGATGTCGATCCGCGTTCGCTGCAAATTGCACAAACTTCACTCATTGCCGGGAAGCCAGCTGGCGTGATGTGTTTTGCACATGGACTTTTACGCCGTTGAATCAACTGAAAATTTGGAACGGCCATTCCGTTTCGCCTCCCTCCATGCAAGATGCGTTCCGTGGACCGGGGACAACAATGAATATTGATGCGGTACCGCCCAGAGATTTTGAGGGCCTGAAAGCGCTGCTGCGGGACCGGGGGCCGGGGCTGCCCAAGCGCTTGCGGCAGGTGGCGGTGTTTGCGCTGGATCATGCGGAGGATTTTGCCTTTGCAACGGCGGCGGTCGTGGCGGAGGCGGCGCAGGTGCAGCCCTCGGCTTTGGTGCGGTTTGCCAAGGCGCTCGGCTATTCCGGCTTTACCGATTTGCAGGAAGTGTTCCGTTCGCGCCTGAAACAGGGCTTTCCCGATTACCGCGACCGTCTGGCCTCGCTGCGCGGCGGCGGCCCGCTGGCCCTGTTTGACGGGTTTGCCCGCGCGGCAGAAGTGTCGCTGGTGCGCGCCCGCTCCACCCTGACGCCGGAGACGCTGGCGCAGGCTGTGGCGCTGCTGGCGCGGGCCGAAACCATCTATTTATTGGGGGCCCGCCGCGTCTTCCCCATCGCCAGCGCGCTGTTTTATGCGTTTGCCAAGCTGGGCGTGCGGGCGGTGCTGGTCGATCATGTCGGCTCGCTCGGCCCCGAACAGGCGGTGAATGCCCGCCCAGGCGACGCCCTGCTGGTCATCAGCTACGCGCCCTATGCGCCAGTGTCAGTCGAAATCGCCCGCACCGCCAAGGCCCGGCAGGTGCCGGTGCTCGCCATCACCGACAGCCCGTTCTCGCCGCTGGTGCCGGCGTGCGATTTGTGGCTGGAACTGGCGGAGGCGGATTACGGGGCGTTCCGGTCGCTGGCGGCAACCTATTCGCTGGCGATGACGCTGGCGGTGGCGGTGGCGGAGGCAAGGGGGTAAAATCAGCAAAGTTGAGAATATCAAAGACTGCTCCTGCCCAAAAAGCCCTCCACCCTTGCGCTGGATCAGGCACCAAGCTTCCAGTTTCCCGGCCTCGGCCTTTTACAGCTGGCTCTGGCGCATAATCAGGAATTGCGTCCACCGGCTTTGTCTCCTATGCTGATCTTGATCGCCTCCCGTTGATTGCCGCGCCTGCGCGCGGCGCGAACCGGGATTGGGGGGGGGCGCGATGAAGACTATTCCCGTTACCCCCGATACGGAAGCCCTGGCCCGGCGTCTCGTGTGGTTTGAAGAGCCCCGGGAGGCTTTGTCAGATACGGTTCGCTTCGTTGCCTATGCGGTAGCGCGCGCCACGCATGAGGACATGAAGCTCTTGCGGCGATTCTTGAACGATGACGATTTGCGCGAAGCGCTTGACCATGCCCCGCCCGGGATCATTGATCCGCGTTCGTGGGCTTACTGGAATTCCAAAATGGGTCGTTACCCCGCGCCGCCCCTGCCAACGCGCTACCTGGGATGAAGTGAACTGTCATGCTGATCAGCTATGTGCCCTGTGTGCCGTCTGCGACAAAATCGCCTGAATCCCTGGGGCACGGCAACAACCGGTGCTCGCCATCACCGGCAAGCGCCTGTTGAAACATTTCTATACAAGAACGCATATTCTGAATTGACGCAAGATGGAATTTTTGTTTCAATATTGCCGGGCTAGACGCGCCTGCAAGCCGCACCGGCGGCGGGGCAGGCAAGGAAACTGAATTCATGGCAAACGCAACAGCATCCACCTCCGCAGAGGTTCTCAAGGGCAAAATCGCCGTGATCACCGGCGGCACCCAGGGCTTGGGCGAGGCCATTGCCCGCGCCTATGTCGCAGCAGGCGTGGAGGGCCTGGTGATTTGCGGCCGCAACCAGGACAATGGCGCGCGGGTAGCCGGGGACCTTTCCAGCGGCACCTGCAAGACCGAATTCGTCCATGCGGATCTTGGCAAGGTCGCCGATTGCCGCAAGGTGATTGCGGCGGCGGAACAGCACTTTGGCCGCGTCGATGTGCTGGTCAATGCCGCCGGGCTGACGGACCGGGGCACCATCCTTGATACGACCGAGGAGCGCTTTGACGATATTTTCAACGTCAACGTCCGCGCACCCTTCTTCCTGATTCAGGATGCGGCGAAAATCATGACGGCGCAGAAAATTCAAGGCTCCATCATCAACATCCAGTCGATGTCGGCGCATGGTGGCCAGAGTTTTATCAGCGCCTATTGCGCCTCCAAGGGGGCGCTGGCGGCACTGACGAAAAATGTAGCGCATTCGCTGGTCAAATACCGCATCCGCGTCAACGGCCTCAATATTGGCTGGATGTCGACGCCGGGCGAGGACCGGATTATGAAAACCTATCACGGGGCCAAGGATGGCTGGCTGGAAGAGGCGATGAAAACCCGCCCCTTTGGCCGCCTGATTGATCCCGGCGAGGTTGCCCGGATGTGCGTCTATCTCGGCAGCAGTGAATCAGGGCTCATGACCGGCTCCAATATCGACTTTGACCAGACCATCACCGGCGTCAGCGATGCCCCGCTGGAGCCGGGGGCCTGACATGACCCAAAAAGACCTCGACCTCATCACCATTGGCCGCTCGTCGGTTGACCTCTACGGCCAGCAGACCGGCGGGCGGCTGGAGGATATGGCGAGCTTTTCCAAAGCGGTCGGCGGCTGTCCCGCCAACATCGCCATTGGCACCGCACGGCTGGGGCTAAAGTCCAGCCTGATCACCCGGGTGGGCGACGAGCATATGGGCCGCTTCATCCGCGAACAGCTGGAGCGCGAGGGGGTCGATGTCACCGGCGTCCATACCGACCCCGCCCGCCTCACTGCGCTGGTACTGCTCGGCGTGCGCGATGACAAGACTTTTCCGCTGATTTTTTACCGCGACAATTGTGCCGATGGCGCGCTCGACGAGAGCGACATTGACGAGGCGCACATTGCCCGCGCCCGCGCCATTTGCATCACCGGCACGCATTTGGCGACGGCCAACACTGCGGCGGCGCAGAAAAAGGCGATGGTGCTGGCGAGGAAGCACGGCCTGAAAATCTGTTTTGACATTGACTACCGCCCCAACCTCTGGGGCCTCGCCGGCCACGGCGCGGGCGAGGAGCGCTACGTCAAGTCACGTGAAGTCACCGCGCATCTGGCCCCCTACCTTGCCGGTTGCGACCTGATTGTCGGGACGGAAGAGGAAATGATGATTGCCGGCGGTGCCGATGATGCGCTTGCCGCCCTGCGCATGATCCGCGCCCGCTCAAAGGCCATGCTGGTGCTGAAACGCGGCCCGATGGGCTGCGTCGTCTTCCCCGGAGCCATTCCCGCCAGCCTTGAGGATGGCCTGAAAGGCCCGGGATTTCCGGTTGAAGTGTTCAATGTGCTCGGCGCTGGCGATGCCTTCATGTCCGGCTTTTTACGCGGCTACCTGCGCGGCGAGCCGGTGGAGACGTGCTGCGCCTATGCCAATGCGGGCGGGGCCTTTGCCGTGTCGCGGCTGCTGTGCTCGGTGGAATATCCGACGTTTGAGGAGATGCAGCACCTCCTCAACAAAGGTGCCGCCACCCGCGCCTTGCGCAAGGATGGCGCGCTGAACCATATCCACTGGGCAACCACGCGCGACCGGGTCTTGCCGTTGAATCCCGCCCATGGCGTGATGGCTTTGGCGATTGACCACC
>JAYVYA010000075.1:0-6578 GCA_043784745.1 Hyphomicrobiales bacterium | reverse complement strand
GCCCGTGACCGCCTCGGCGAGATTCAGGGCCAGCAGCGCACCTGGTTCTGCGGGGCGTGGACCGCGCACGGCTTCCATGAGGACGGGATGGCCTCGGGTCTCGCCGTTGCCGCGCGGCTGGGTGCGCGCCCCCCTTGGGAAGTCGCGGCCCCAGTCCGGGTGCTGGAGGCCGCGGAATGAGCCGCATCCAGCTTTTCCCGCCCCCGGAAGCTGCTGCCTCGCTGTATTTCGGCGATGTCATGCACGCGCGGCTGAAACCGGTGGGCCACCGCTTCACTTACAAGGTGTTTTGCCTGCTGGTAGACCCCGACCGGCTGGCCGAAGTGGCGCGCACAACCTGGCTGTTCTCCATCGACCGCTTCAACCTGTTGTCGTTCTGCCCCAACGACCATGGCGACGGCAAGGGCTTGCGTGCCCATGTGCAGGCGCTGCTGGCACCGTCCGGGTCGGCGTGCGACCGGGTGCTGCTGCTGTGCTACCCGCGCGTGCTCGGTTTTGCCTTCAACCCGATTTCAGTGTACTTCTGCTATAATTGCAATGCTTTATCGGCGATTGTTTATGAAGTGCGCAACACTTTTGGGCAAATCCATTCCTACGTCGCCCCGGTGCGCCCGGGTGAGTTGAGCGAGGCAGGCCTGCGGCAGGAGCGGCCCAAGCTGTTCTATGTCTCGCCCTTCATGGACATGGACCTGACCTACAGGTTCCGGCTGAAACCGCCGGGCGAAAAAATTACCGTCCGCATTCTGGAAACCGATGCCGGAGGCCCGATTCTGGCGGCGACCTTTGCCGGAGTGCGGCACGATCTAAACAGTGCCAGCGTGCTCAAGGGGTTTTTCGGCCTGCCACTGATGACGCTGAAAGTTGTATTCGGCATTTATTGGCAAGCGCTGAAACTCTGGCTCAAGGGCATGCGCCTGCGCACCCGGCCCAAACCACCGCCGCGCAGCAGCCTCGTTCCCGCCCTTCCCCGTTCCGATTGAGAAATCCGAGTTTTGCCATGTCCTTGACCTCCATCCTGAAATCCGAACCCGGCATGATCTTGCCCGAGCAGACCGATGCGGCGGCGCGGGCCTATCCGTTTGCCGTGCGCCAGGCTTTGGCTTTTGCCAAGCAGCTGCAATGCGGCGAGCTGGATGTGCTTATGCCTGATGGCCAGCATTTTCACTTTACCGGAGCGGAGCCGGGGCCAAAAGCCAGCATGATCGTGCGTGACCTTGGTTTTGCCCGCCGCCTTGCCGGGGGCGGCGACATCGGCATTGCCGAAGCCTATCTGCATGGCGAATGGGAAACACCCGACCTGACGGCATTTTTAAAACTGTTCTGCCTGAACCAGCCGATGATCACGCGGATGATGCACGGCAAACCCCTGGCCCGCCTGGTGCAGATGCTGGGGCACTGGCTGAACCGCAACACCAAAAAGGGCTCGCGCCGCAATATTGAAGCGCATTACGACCTCGGCAATAGTTTCTATTCCGCCTGGCTGGACCCGGGCATGACCTATTCGGCTGCCCTGTTCAAGGACAAGACGACGAGCCTGCCCGAGGCGCAGACCGCCAAGTTTGCCGCCCTGGCCCGCGACATCCAGCTGCGCGAGGGCCATCATTTGCTTGAAATTGGCTGCGGCTGGGGCGGCTTTGCCGAATATGCCGCAAGGGAATGCGGCGCGCGTGTCACCGGGCTGACCATCAGCCCGGCGCAATATGAATTTGCGCAAAAGCGGATTTTCGAAGCGGGCCTGACCGAAAAAGTCACGTTGAAGTTGCAGGATTACCGCGATGAGAAAGGAACCTATGACCGCATCGCCTCCATCGAAATGTTCGAGGCGGTGGGCGAGGCCTATTGGCCGGCCTATTTCGGCCAGCTGCGGGACCGGCTGGCTCCCGGCGGCATGGCCGGATTGCAGGTCATCACCATTGAGGAATCGATTTTTGCCCGCTACCGGCGCGAGCTGGATTTCATCCGCCGCTATATTTTTCCCGGCGGGATGCTGCCCACGCCCACTATCCTGCGCGGGCTGGGCGATAAATTTGGCCTGAAATTGAGCGCCGAACGCGCCTTCGGCCATGATTATGCCCGCACCCTCGACCATTGGCGCGACAGCTTTCGCCTGTCCTGGCCCAGCTTGACCGGCCTTGGCTTTGACGAGCGCTTCCGCCGGATGTGGGAATATTATTTTGCCTATTGCGAGGCCGGGTTTGTCACGGGAATGATTGACGTGAAACAGATGGCGTTCGTGAAGGGGTGAGGGCCGGGCGGCCAGGATCCGGGGTCATCTCTTGACGCCCGTCGCCTTTCCCACCAGCCAAAAATACAGCGGATAAGGCAGCAAATTTACCGCCTTCAAAATCCAGGCCAGTTTTCGCGGAAAGGTGATCTCAAACCCGCTGCGCTCAAAACCGTCGCAGATGGTTTTGGCGGCGGCGTCAAGTTCCACCAGAAATGGCATCGGAAAATCGTTTTTGTCGGTCAGCGGGGTCCGCACGAAACCGGGATTGACGACCTGAACATTGATTCCCACCCGATTGAGCGCAAACTTCAGGCTACCGGCCATATTGATCAGCGCCGCCTTGGTAGCGCCATAGGCCATGGAGCGCGGCAAGGGGCCATAGCCTGCGACGGAGGCATTGAGCGCAATCTGGCCCCGGCCCCGCGCCGCCATCCCCGCCACCAGCGGCTCCAGACAATTGACCGCGCCGCCGACATTGACACCAAAGGTGCGCATGACAGCCTCTGCATCGACATGGCCCGCCGCGTCCGGGTAATAGGTGCCAGCATTGAGGAAGGCGAGGCAGACCGGGCCGTGGCCGGCCTCCGCTGCGGCAATCAGGGCGCGCATCGCCTCCTTGTCGGTGACATCCCCCGGCATGGCGATAATGTTGCCGCCCGCTTCCTGCGCCAGCAACTGCAATTGCGCCAAACGGCGCGCCACAGCCACCACCTTGTAGCCGCGTCGCGCCAGTTCCAGTGCCACGCCGCGGCCAATGCCGGAGCTGGCACCAGTGACGAAAGCCGTGCCGTCCCTGGGAGAAGCCCGATACATGGGATGCCTAATGGTGATGGCCAAACAGCCGGTCAATGATGCGGCCGACCGGGCCGGTCAGGCGCAGCGGCGCGTCGGTGACGGCAAAACAGATGCAGTCGCCATCCCTGTCGACAATGGGCTGGTGATCAACATCGCTGTCGGCAATCGCCACATCGCCGCGCCCGTAGGTGCCAAAGGCATCGTGGAATTTGCCGCGCAGCACCAGCGTCGCTTCCGACCCGTCATGCGTGTGGAACGGAATTTTGCGCCCGCCCTTGATCCAGTACAGCACCGCCTCGCCCTGCCCTTCGGCAGCAATGCGGTGTTCGCGGATGCCGGGAAGCACGGAGCGCCATTTGAGGCTGGCAAAATCCTTGCCGATAAAGTTTTGCACGGCAATGGGAAGCAAATTTCCACGGGCATTCCGCACAGGCACGGAGTCCGGTGCCCCGAACACCGCCGCAAGCTTCGCGTCGCGGTCCGGCACCGGAGCTGCGACCGCCTGCATAAGAGCCGCGCCCTGCAATTCATCCAGGACCGTGACAAAGCCGTGATTACTCCCCGACATTTCAAGGTGTCCGGCTACTAAAGCCTGCATTGCCGCAGGAAGCGCGCCCGCGCAATAGGCCGCCAGCAGCGCGTCCATCTTGCTGGCGGAAGGGTCCAGCACTGTCATCGTCAAAGTCGAACTCCTTCGCCAGCGGCGATTTCGGGGGCAAGCGGTTTACGCACCACACTCGCACAAAGCATTGCAAATCTTGCCGAGATTACGGCGATGGGCGTGATCTGGATCATCTGTCCTGCAAAAAACCCGCCGAACCTGATTGCAGGCCGCCCGCCCGCAGCTTAAGACTCGCACAGGTGCACCGCGAGGATTTCATGCAATTTGCCGCCAATGTCGTCAAGGCCATCGGCCATACGCCGCTCATCAAGCTGCACCGGGCCTCCCTCGAAACCGGATGCACCATACTGGGCAAGGCCGAATTCATGAATCCGGGCGGGTCGGTGAAAGACCGCGCGGCCCTGTCGATCGTGGAGGCGGCAATGGCCTCCGGCGCGCTGCGCCCCGGCGGCACGATTGTCGAGGGCACGGCGGGCAATACCGGCATCGGCCTCGCCCTGGTGGCCAATGCGCTGGGCTTCAAAACCGTCATCGTCATTCCCGATACCCAGTCCCAGGAAAAGAAGGACGTGCTGCGCATGTCCGGCGCGCATCTGATTGAAGTGCCCGCCGTGCCCTTTGCCAACCCGAATAATTACGTCAAAGTCTCCGGGCGGCTGGCGGAGCGGCTGGCGCGGGAAAACCCGGCGGGAGCGATCTGGGCCAACCAGTTTGACAATATTGCCAACCGCGCCGGACATTTTGCCACCACCGGGCCGGAGATTTTCGAGCAGACCGATGGCCAGATCGACGGCTTTGTCTGCTCGGTCGGAACCGGCGGCACGCTGGCGGGCGTCGGCATGGCGCTGAAGGCGCGCAACCCGAAGATCAAGATCGCGCTCGCCGATCCGCACGGCTCGGCCCTGCACCATTTCTATGCCCATGGCACGCTGAAAGCCGATGGTTCGTCGATCACCGAGGGCATTGGCCAGGGCCGGATCACCGGCAATCTGGCGGATGCGCCGGTGGACATTGCCTTCCGCATCGATGATGGGCAGGCGCTGAACCATGTGTTTGATCTGGCCGAGCACGAGGGCCTGCTGCTCGGCGGCTCGTCCGGCATCAATGTCGCGGGGGCCATCGACCTGGCCCGGCATCTGGGGCCGGGCAAGACCATCGTCACCATCCTGTGCGATTCGGGGGCGCGCTATGCCTCAAAATTGTTCAATCCGGAATTTTTGCGCAGCAAGGGGCTGCCAGTGCCGCAGTGGATGGAGCGGCAGCCCATGATTGATGCGGGGCTGCTGGCATGACCCGCGCGTTGTTTCGCGAGAACGCTTATCTGGCGCAAACCCCGGCGCGTGTTCTGGAGGTGCGCCCGGCGGGAGAAAAGCCCGCAGCAATCCGCCTCGACCAGACGATTTTTTACGCGCAAGGGGGCGGACAGGCCGGCGATTCCGGCCTGATTGAAATGGCCGATGGCAACACGATTGCCATTTCAAACGCGGTTTATGACGCGGACCGGGTGACGATCTTGCATCTGGCCGCGCCCGGCACCGCCCTGCCGGAACCCGGCGCAGAGGTGCACTTGCGGCTGAACTGGCCCCTGCGATTGTCCCGGATGAAAATTCACACCGCCATGCATCTGCTGACCGCCGTCCTGCCGTGGCCTGTGACCGGCGGCGCGGTCGGCGATGGCGAGGGGCGACTGGATTTTGACATTCCCCTGCCCGTGCCCGGCAAAGAAGAAATCGCTGAAAAGCTCAATGCGATGATTGCCCGCGATGCCGCCGTGCGGGACCGCTATATCACGGACGAGGAAATGCTCGCCAACCCCGGCCTGATCAAAACCATGTCGGTCAAACCGCCGATGGGGCTGGGGCAGGTGCGGCTGGTGGAGATTGAAGGGCTGGATTTGCAGCCCTGCGGCGGGACGCATGTGGCGCGCACCGGGGAGATCGGGCTTGTGCGGGTGAGCGGGGTGGAGAACAAGGGGAAACTGAACCGGCGGGTAAGGGTGGCGCTGGGGTGAGCCGTAATTCGCCGTCGGCGGCCTCAAAGGTTACAAGCAGTGGCCTCCACGAAAAAACAATTTCCCAGATTGTTCGGGAGGGCAAACCGCAGGCCATTCGATTTTGCGGTTAACCGATCATTGCCGGTATCGGGTTGAGTTGACGAAAGGCAGTCCGTCGCCAAAAGTCTCCATCAATGCAAGTTCCAAAAAATATGCAGGCAACCGGCCAGTATGGCGCTGCAGACCGCCAGCGACAGCAAAGTTGAAAAGGCATTGGAGGTTGGGGCTTGCATGGCGAACTTCCGGGGTGACGTGCTGACGGCCACAATTTGCTGCGACACCGCCTTGTTTACGCCCGTCAACCCAAGGTTATGTGCGCAAACAAACTTAAAAGCCGGAATAAAATCACAGTTTGTCTTAACCATGTCGGAAATGCAGCCACAACCGGTTTGCGCCTCGCCGAAAGGTCGCCATCCGCAAAAGCGCATTTTCAGGCTCGAATTCCCGGCGCAAAAATGCCACAGAGGGAAAACCAGTCTGGAGAATGCCATGCCTGCCAAATCTCATTTCGTCACTACCGAATGGCTCGCCGCCAGCCTTGACACGCCCGGCCTCGCGATCATCGACGGTTCCTGGTATTTACCCGATGCCAACCGCGATGCCAAAGCCGAATTCCTGGCCGGGCACATTCCCGGTGCGGTGTTTTTTGACATTGACGAAATCGCCGATACCGCCACCGGCCTCCCGCACATGCTGCCGGACCCCATCGCCTTTTCCAGCGCCATGCGGCGGCTGGGCATTGGCGATGGCATGAAGCTGGTGGTCTATGACGGGGCCGGCCTGTTTTCCGCCCCCCGCGTCTGGTGGACGCTCAAGACTTTTGGCGTGCAGGATGTCACCATTCTGCACGGCGGCCTGCCCAAATGGAAGGCAGAGGGCCA
>JAYVYA010000074.1:0-8322 GCA_043784745.1 Hyphomicrobiales bacterium | reverse complement strand
CATTACCGCCGCCCTGCTCGCGCCGGTCCGGGTCTTGGCTTTGCAGGCGGAACATGCCAGCCTTGACGTTCCCGGCGCTTGCGCCTTCCGCTCTGACATTGCCGCGCTAAAACACGAAACCCAATATTCGAGGTTGTTCCGCTCATGACAAAATCAACCCATGGCCCCCTGCGCGTTGGCATTGGCGGCCCCGTCGGCTCCGGCAAGACCGCGCTGATGGAGCTGATCTGCAAGCGCTTTGCCAACACCTATGATCTGGCGGCCATCACCAATGACATTTACACCAAAGAGGACGCCGAGATTCTCACCCGCGCCGGGGCATTGGCGGCGGACCGGATCATGGGGGTGGAAACCGGCGGCTGCCCGCATACCGCCATCCGCGAGGATGCCTCGATCAACCTGGCCGCGATTGAGCAGATGCGGGCGCGCTTTCCGGGCCTCGAACTGATTCTGGTGGAATCGGGCGGTGACAATCTGGCCGCCACCTTTTCGCCCGAGCTGGCGGACCTGACGATCTATGTGATTGATGTCGCCGGCGGCGAGAAAATCCCGCGCAAGGGCGGTCCGGGCATCACCCGCTCCGACCTGCTGGTGATCAACAAGATCGACCTTGCGCCTTATGTCGGCGCTTCGCTGGAAGTGATGGAGCGCGACGCCAAACTGATGCGGCGCGAGCGACCTTTTGTGTTCACCAACATGAAGACGGGCGTGGGGGTGGATGTAGTGGCGGAGTTTATAGAGACGCGGGGCGGTTTGAAATAGGGCGGCCAAGCCCGGAGCGCGAACTTCCAGGCCGCTTCTTTCCGCAGCCTCAACCCTGTTTTTTTTGAAACAGTCGCCCCGCGCAAAAGCGCAGGGGCAGTGCGTGGTCCGGGCTCCGCCGCCTTTCTTTCCGTAGCCATGCAAACGCCCCGTAAATCGCCTGCCCCGGACCCCTCCCCCATGAACTCTTTCCTCCTCCTCGCCATCGCCGCTTTCGCCGCCGGCATCGTCAATGCGCTGGCGGGGGGTGGAACCTTCCTCACTTTCCCCGCGCTGATTGCGGCGGGCATTCCCCCGATATCGGCCAATGCCACCTCGACCGTGGCGCTCTACCCCGCCTATTTCGTCTCGGCCTGGACCGGACGAAAGGCGTTCAAGCTGGTGCAGGGGCAGCGTGACCTGCACATCCTGCGCCTGTCCATCCTCTCGCTCATCGGCGGCCTGATCGGCGGCCTGCTGCTGGTTTACACGCCCGCACCCACTTTCAGCGCCATTATCCCTTGGCTGCTCGGCTTTGCCACGCTGGTATTCGCCATTGGCAATCTGATGCCCAAAAGCGTCGGGACCCATTTGTTGGGGCCGCGCGGCATTGCCATCACGCAATCGCTGATCTCGGTTTACGGCGGCTATTTTGGCGGCGGGGTCGGGCTGATGATGCTGGCAACGCTGACGTTCTACGGCTTGCGTGACATCAAGCTGATGAATGTCATCAAGCTGGCTTTTGTCGGGCTGATGAACACGGCGGCAGTCGCCACGTTCATCCTTGCCGGGCAGGTGCACTGGCCGCAAGCCTTGACGATGATGGCGGCAGGCATTGGGGGGGGCTATGCGGGGGGGAACCTCAACGGCATCATCGACCCGCGCGCGGTCAAGCTGTTTGTCGTGGTCATGGGCGCGGTGTTGACGCTGTGGTTCGCGCTCAAGCCTTGACAGTGCGCTATACAGCGCCAGAACGCATGGGTATGAACGCGCAAAGCAGATTTGGGGACAGCCATGGCAGATGGATTGGTGAAGACCGGCGGGATGGTCACGGTGTTTGGCGGCTCCGGCTTTGTCGGGCGCCATGTGGTGCGGGCGCTGGCACGCGATGGCTGGCGCATCAAGGTCGCCTCCCGCCGCCCCGATCTGGCGTTTCATTTGCAGCCGCTGGGCAAGGTTGGCCAGATCATGGCTGTGCAGGCCAATTTGCGTTTTCCCGCGTCGGTCGCTGCCGCCGTGCAGGGTTCCGAAGCGGTGGTCAATCTGGCGGGCATTCTGGCCCCGCGCGGGCGGCAGAGTTTTGAGGGCGTGCATGTGTTTGGCGCGCGCGCCGTGGCGCAGGCCGCCCGTGCCGCCGGTGTGGCGCGCCTTGTCCACATGTCCGCCATTGGCGCAGATTTGGCGGCGGCCTCGCTTTATGCCAGCAGCAAGGGCCGGGGCGAGGAGGCGGTGCGCGCGGCTTTTCCGGGCGCAATGATCACCCGGCCGTCGATCATATTTGGTCCGGAGGATGATTTTTTCAACCGCTTTGCCGCCATGGCGCGGATTTTTCCGGCCCTGCCGCTGATCGGCGGCGGGGATACAAAATTCCAGCCGGTCTATGCCGGGGATGTCGCCAATGCCATCGCGCTTGGCGTGGCTGGCAAGGCAGCGGCGGGCACCATTTATGAACTGGGCGGGCCGGACGTGAAAAGCTTTGGGCAATTGCTGGCTTATATCTGCGAGGTCACAGGCCGCAAGCGGTTGCTTGCGCCGATCCCCTTTGGTATTGCCCATGCCATGGCCTTTGGCACTGAAATAGCTTCGATGCTGTCGCTTGGCCTGTTCCCGTCCATGCTGGAAATGACGCGGGACCAGGTGGAGCTGCTGCGCCAGGACAATGTGGTCTCGGTGGAGGCTGCGGCGCAGGGGCGGACGCTGCAAGGTCTGGGGCTGGTGCCCGAGACCTGCGAGGCGATTGTGCCTGCCTACCTCCAGCGTTTCCGCAAGACCGGACAATTTGATGTGCCGAAGGTCACGGTTTAGCCCAAACTGGACCGCGAACCTGAAGGTTCGCGCTCCAGCTATCGTGCCGCTGTCGTTGCGCCGCCAAAACTCCTCGGCGGCGGGCTGATCACCTTGGTCGAGCCGGAGGTGATTTGCAGCACGGACAGGCCGCGCTCGTTTGGCCCGTCGGGACGGAAGCGGAACAGGCCGTCGGCCCCGTTAAAGCCGGACGCATTGGTCAGCACATTTTCTGAAAAGCGCTGCGCTCCCTGCGTGCGGGCGAGGGCCGCGATCAACGACACCGCATCATAGGACAGGGTGGCCAGCCGCGTCGGGTCGGAGCCGAATTTGGTGCGGTATTTTTGGGCAAAGGCGGCAAAGCCCGCCGTTTCCGGCGCAGCAAACCACGCGCCCTGCATTTCCGCCGTCCTGGTCACCCGCGCATCATTCCACAGGCCGGTGCCGAGCAATTGCACCTTGAGCGGATTGATTTTGGCGGCGGCCAAAGCCCGCGCCGTCACCGGCATATTCTCGGCCTGGTCGGGCACGAACAAGGCATCGATCTGCTCGCCGAGGGCGGCGATTTTCTGGGCGGCAGCGGCGGCACTTCCGGCATTGTAACGCTCGATCGCCTGCACCCTTACGCCTTTGCGGGCGGCAGCCTGCTGGAAGGCAGCGAGGGCGACATTGCCATATTCCGTCTCCGGCACCATCGCGGCAAAGCTCTTCTTGCCACGGGCGGCGGCAAAATCGACGACGCGGTCGACATCATTCTCGACAAGGAAAGACAGCAGGTAGACCCCGCGCGAGGCGGTGGTCGTATCGGTGGAAAAGCCGATGACCGGGCGGCCACTGGCCCGCGCCAGCCTGCCCGCCTCTCGCACGCTGCTGGAAAACAGCGGGCCGATGATGATTTCAGCCCCTTCACCAATCGCGGCTTGCGTGGCGGCTTTGGCCCCTTCGGGATTGGAGCCGTCATCCTTGACCAAAATGGTGATGTCGGTGCCGCCTGATTCCTGCAAAGCCAGTTCGGCCCCGTTGCGCAGCGAGGTGCCAACAACGCTGGGGCCGCTGGCTTGCGTCAGCGGCAGGATCAGGGCGACACGAACTGGGCCGGTGCCCATCTGGCCCGCAACGGGTGCGCCGCCGGGCAGCGGATTGGTGATAACCGGCGTGGTGGGGGCGGAAAAAATCTCCGGTTCTGGCTTGGCACCGGGAAGGGACGAGCACGCGGCCAGCAGAAGGGTCAGGGTTGCGGCGGGCAACAGCCCCAAATTCCCGCAGGCGCGCCTCGCCAATGCGTCCATCATTTTGGTTTTCAGCACGCTTCGTCTCCGCTTTGACCCGCTTTTGCCATTCAATTCCCGCAAATTTGCGGCGCTGGCGGCAATCTTCCGGTATAGGTAATGAATGGTAAATATTCCGCCATTTGCGGCATTTTCCACGTGGCGGTCAAGTTTGCAATTTTGTTCTTTATGTCGTATTTTTCGTATTGTATAACGAACGTTCCTCTGTTACCCGGCGCTTCCATGCACAAGCCAATCCCTGCCCGCCCGCCGCGCTCCGAACCTTCCGCCTATACCGCCTTTGGCCTGCGGGCCGAGGCCGAACCGCTGGCTCCGGGCCTGCACGTGGTGGCCACGCCCATTGGCAACCTGCGCGATATTTCTTTCCGCGCCCTGGCGACGCTGGCGGCGGCGGATGTGGTTTTGGCCGAGGATACGCGGGTGACCAAGGTGTTGCTGGCCCATTACGGCATTACCACGCCGCTGGCCGCCTATCACGAGCACAATGCCGCCGTGATCCGCCCGCACCTGATTGCCCGGTTGCAGGCCGGTGCCGCATTGGCGCTGGTGTCGGATGCCGGTACGCCGCTGGTGTCGGACCCCGGTTTCAAACTGGTGGCCGAAGCCGCAGCGGCGGGCATTGCCGTCACCGCCGTGCCCGGCGCTTCCGCCGTGCTGGCGGCACTGGTCGTGGCGGGCCTGCCGACCGACCGGTTCTTCTTCGAGGGGTTTTTGCCGGTCAAAAGCGGGCCGCGCCGGGCGCGGATTGCGGCGCTGGCGCAGGTGCCGGGCACGCTGGTGTTTTTCGAATCAGCGCGGCGCCTGGCCGATTCACTGGCGGATCTGGCCGCCGTGCTCGGCCCGCGCGAGGCGGCGGTGGCGCGCGAGCTGACCAAACATTTTGAAACCGTGCGGCGCGGTGACCTTGCCAGCCTTGCCGCCGCGCTGGCGCAGGAGCCGCCACCCAAGGGCGAGATTGTGCTGCTGGTCGGCCCGCCCAGAGAGGGGGCCGGGGAGGCCAGCGCCACCGCACTCGACGAGGCACTGGCCCGCGCCCTGCAAAGCCACAGCCTGAAAGACGCGGCCTCGATGGTCTCGGCCCAAACCGGCGTGCCACGCCGGCAGGTGTACGCCCGCGCGCTGGAACTGGGCGGCGCGGCCCGATGAGCGGCGACCGGCGCGCGGCGGCACGGGTTTTTGGCCTGCGGGCCGAGTGGATCGCTGCCGCCCTGCTACGCGCCAAAGGCTACCGCATTCTGGAGCGGAATTTCACGGTGAACGGCGGGGAGATCGATCTGATCGCCCTGCGCGGAAACGTCATCGCTTTTGTCGAAGTCAAGGCCCGCCCGACCATGGACCAGGCCAGGAACGCCATCGACGCCACCAAACGCCGCCGCATGTCGGTGGCGGCGGCGCGGTGGCTGGCGGGCAAGGACTGGGCGATGCAGAAAATTCTGCGCGGCGATGCGGTGTTTGTTGCGCCGGGATGCTGGCCGAGGCATGCTTTGGCGGTGGTGGAATTGCGGATGGGGTGAGGGGAGGTCAAACTCTGCTCCCAGAATCCAAGTGCTTCAAAAGCCGCTTTCCGCAGCGATTTTTTTTATGCGCTCGGCATTGGCGAGGTCGGGGGACTTGGCGATCATTGTATTGAACGTGATAACGTCGGGCTTGACGCCCCTTGAGGTAGCAGAAAGAAGTTCATTCGCGGCCTCCCGGAGACGCAAAGGACGCAACGACCTGTTAAATTGAACGGTGACCGGATCAAGAGAAGGGCCGTCGAACAACGCGTTAAAAAATTTTGAACTATTATCGCGTTTTGCTTTTTGGATGTTTGTTCCGCGCAGGTCCGAATCAGAAAAGTCAAACCCCCGGACATCCTGATCGTCTAACGGTACACCGTTTAGTGAAATATTCCTGAAATCCCGTCGCGGGTCGAGACCGCCCGCTTTGGCCAAGGCAGCAAGCGAAACCTCGGGCGCGGTGAAGATGGCCTCAAGACTTTCCAGCAGCAAAATCATCCGGGGGTTGGCCGTCATTTTATTGCCCCGCTTCTGGCCGGAATCGCACTAATTAAAGCAATGGTCGGCTTTTTTTCAGACGCAATTTGAAATTTATTAAGTTTTTCAGCGATCAGAAGCTCTCCCGATAACAGGTGCTCTCCGATCGCATTTTTGTCCTCTGATTCCATTTGTTTGATTTTATCGTAACAAATTTGGGCAATGGCATTGCGCAAGGCGTTTTCTCGTTGTTCCTTTTGGTCTATCGCTGCCACGGGGTTCAGTGATCCGGCCAAAATTGGAGCGCTATGCGTAATTTCGATCCGCAAAGCCCCAACGGGCGCGATGAGCATACAGCGCACCCGATCATCGTTGGCACCCGCTTTTGCAGTTATAACGCAAAAAGCTTTGTAGTTATTCTTACCAATTTTAATTTCAGTTCCGGTTGTCTCAGCGTTGCCATCGCCGTCACAATAGGTGCCAGAGAGGCAATTGCCCATCAAAATGGAATGCGGTTTGCGGGGGTCGCCCAGTTCACTGCCAATCACCCATCGTTGCGCCTGGCGCGATACCAGAGAATAGCGCGCAGTTGATTCCACTTCCCCGGAATGCGAATTACTTTTCGACATTTCACCGTCGGCACTGATGCTGGCAAAGCCCAAGAGTAATTTGAGCTTTCCGCCAAGCCCAAGTTTGCTGTCAACTCCGCTTTTGTCCTTTATCTTTTCCTTCCATTCTTTTGGATTTAGCAGCGCCTGATAAAACTCATCGCAATCAAACCCCGGATGATCCAAAGCGATGGCGGCCTGATTCAACCCGATGGTGGCCGTATAATTTCCCCATTGAAATGCCGGACATCCAAAAGCGACCGTAATATACAGCGCGTAACCCCCATCCTTGTGGGTGCCCATGAAATTTGTGATTTCGCCGAGTTTTTTCAAAACCCCGGCTATGTTTTGTCTGTTAGGCGCTCTGACCATCGCTGAGGCAATCTCTGTCCAAGAAAATCATGACATTCGACTATTTGACGAAGTGTCAGCGATTCACAACCGCAGTGCAACAACAATCTTTGAAAATTACAGCGGCCTTTTTTCCCTCCAAAAAGTTGACATCCCCGGCATTTCTGCCACATTGGCTTCAGGGTGTGGTCCTCGCTGCGTGTGCGGCGGGGTTTTTTGTGTATTGCCATCCCTGCACCTACAAGCTGCCCGAAACAATTCAGGAGAAGACGCCATTCGCCGCCCTATGAAAGCACCGCCCACGCCGCAGAAAGATGGCCCCCGCATCAACCGGGACATCAAGGTTCGTGAAGTTCAGCTAATTGATGCCGAAGGGCTGAATCAGGGCGTCGTTGAAATCAGCGCGGCTCTGGCCATCGCCGAGGAGGCCGAGCTGGACCTTGTCGAGATTGTGCCCAATGCCAGTCCGCCGGTCTGCAAAATCCTCGATTACGGCAAATTTCGCTTTCTTGAACAGAAGAAGGCAGCCGAGGCGCGCAAGCGGCAGAAGGTGGTCGAACTCAAGGAAATCAAGCTCAGCCCCGGCATTGATGACCATGATTACGAAACCAAGATGAAGGCCGTGCGCCGCTTCTTTGACGAGGGTGACAAGGTGAAACTGACGCTGCGCTTCCGGGGCCGCGAAATGGCGCATACCGACATCGGCTTCCGCCTGCTGGAGCGGGTGAAAGCGGAAATGCTGCCGATTTCCAAGGTTGAGGCCGACCCCTCAATGGAAGGGCGCCAGATGATCATGATTCTCGCGCCGAAATAGCGGGAGCGCGAACCTTCAAGTTCGCCTTGCCCCTTGCGAACCTGAAGGTGCGCGCTGCATTACAGCACCAGCCTGGTGCCCACCAGGACGAGCGTCGCCGCCAGCAGCAGGCTGAGCAGCCGCTCTGGCGCGCGGGCGGCAAAATAGCTGCCGAGCGCGATGCCGGGCAACGAGCCGAGCAGCAGCGACACCAGCAGGCCCCAGTCAATCGACCCCAGCCACCAATGGCCCAGCCCGGCAATCAGCGTCAGCGGCACAGCGTGGGCAATGTCCGCCCCGACAATGCGCACGGCGGGCAGGCTCGGATACAGGATCAGGAGCACCGTCACCCCGATTGCCCCGGCCCCGACCGAGGTTATCGACACCAGAACGCCCATGACCGCGCCGAGCAGGATGGTCAGGACTGAAGTGGTGGCCTCGGAAAACCCGCTCAAGACCCGCGCGGGCTGGTGCAAATACAGCGTGCGCCAGACCAGCGCCAGCGCCGTCAGCAGCAGGGAAAAGCCCAGAATGGTGGTAATCCAGGCATTGGTAGCCGC
>JAYVYA010000073.1:0-9755 GCA_043784745.1 Hyphomicrobiales bacterium | reverse complement strand
CAACTGGCAGGCTCGGCCCGACGGAGCCCGCGATGAGTTTTGTTACCATCCACCAGCTTTCCAAAAGCTTTGGCAATCTTGATGTGGTACGCGGGTTTGATCTGGCGATCGCGCGCGGCGAGTTCATCTCGCTGCTGGGTCCAAGCGGTTGCGGCAAGACCACAGTGCTCCGGATGATTGCCGGGTTTGAGAACGCTACGGCGGGCACCATCCGCATTGATGGCGAGGATGTGACGGCGCTGGGCCCGGCGCAGCGCAAGGTTGGCATGGTTTTTCAGGCCTATGCGTTGTTTCCCAACATGAACGTGGCCGAAAATGTCGGCTTTGGCCTGAAAATCGCCGGGCGACCCAAGGCGGAGATCAAGGCGCGCGTTGGTGAAATGCTTGATTTGATCAAGCTTTCGCATCTTGGCGAGCGTTATCCGTTCCAGCTTTCCGGCGGTCAGCAGCAACGGGTTGCCCTGGCGCGGGCGCTGGCGGTGAAGCCGCGCGTGCTGTTGCTCGATGAGCCCTTGTCGGCGCTGGATGCGAAAATCCGCGTCTCCCTGCGTGAGGAAATCCGCGCTGTGCAGCGGGCACTGGGGATCACCACAGTGTTTGTCACCCATGACCAGGAGGAGGCATTGTCGATCTCCGACCGGGTGGTGGTCATGAACGAAGGGCGGATCGAGCAATTGGGCACGCCCTATGTCATCTATAATTTCCCCCGCACCCGGTTTGTCGCCTCCTTCATCGGCACACTGACACTGTTGCCCGCCCGTGTGGCGGACCCCGCAGCGGGCACGTTGCTGCTGGACGGGCAGACCATCCGCGCCGCGCGCGGTCTTGCCGCCAGCCAGGCGGGCGACAGCGTGACACTGGCGCTTCGGCCCGAAGCAGTGGCGCTGGGCGAGGGCAGCAACGGGGCCAACCGGCTGGGCGCAGTCGTGGAAGGCGTCAGCTTTCTGGGTTCGATCGTGCGCATCCGGGCACGCACCGGCGAGCATGTCCTTTCGCTCGACACCTTCAACCAGACCAGCCAAAAGCCGCCGGCGATTGGCGAGAAAGTGGTGGTGAGTTTTGCGCCGGAGGATCTGGTGGTGCTGGATGGGCAGTAGGGTGGTGCGGGCTGTGCAAAATGCTTTTGCACGTGCTAGTCTGTTGCTGCATCCGGGAGGTGGCAAATGGCGCAGCCGCAACTAAAAAAGTGGACATTTGAGGCGTTTTTTGCGTGGCAAGAAACCCAAGGGTCCCGGTTTGAACTAGTTGACGGGTTTCCGCACAAGTTGATGACAGGCGCGCGCAATGTCCACAATGACATTGTCATCAATGTGCTATCGGAATTGCGCAATCAACTTCGAACATCCGCCTGCTATCCGTTCGCCGGCGATTGCAGTGTTGAAACATCGCCCGGGCAAATACGCAGGCCAGATATTGGCGTGGAATGCGGACCACGCGACCCTCATGCGTATATTGCCAAAAATCCGCGCCTTATTGCAGAGGTTTTGTCACCTTCCACACGGGATTTTGACACGTATGGCAAGCTGAACGAATATAAATTGATCCAATCTTTACAATTCATTTTGATTATCGAGCCAAATTCACCTGAAATCATCGTTTGGTCAAGGGAGATTGGCGGCGAATGGAGCAGTGCGGCTTTTGATAATTTAAATGATATTATCGATCTGCCAGCGATTTGTGCGAAGTTGCCCCTGAAGGAAATTTACGACCGGGTTGTATTTCCTGCCCGGAACTATCTGACATTATTGCAAAAAGACTAAAAAGCTTCCACCTCACCGGCCTCCACGCCCGATTGCATGGAATGCCAGCCAAAAGGGTGGTTGAAACCTGCAAGAGGATTGCCCCGCCTTTAACTCCGTGAGCTGGTGCCAAAGCCCGATTGCAGGGGCATCCCCGGCGACCGGATGCCCTGATATCTCCGCAAATGTTATTGACACAATAGTATTATAGACTATAGAATATTTTCCGGATCATTCGAAGTGGGGAGGGCGGCATGGGAAAAATCAATTGGGTTGCGGCTGGCATGGCAATTGTTGCCGTGTTCCTGATGTATATGATCTGGGTCGTTTTCGACCGCGTGCTGCCCGCCTCGCCGCAAGGCTTTGGGCCGGTGGCGGCTTTGGTGCTGGTCGGCTTTGCCGCCTTTCTCGGAATCATGAATATCCTGAGTTTCAGTGCCCATGCGCTGCAGATTTCGGATGCCAAGCAGGCTTTCGGCCTGCCAGAAGGGTCGGTTCGGGCGATTTTGACGATTTCCTTCATCGTGCTGGTCGGGGTGTTGGCCAGCTATCTGGTCACCAGCAGTGACAATCATTCGGCCTATTCCAGCAAGCCGATTGTGCTTTTGAGCGATGTCAGTTTCGCTGATGCGTCGGCAAGGGAAAAATCTGCCTCCCTCGCGGACGGACTGGTCTCCGTCGTTCACGCCCAGGCCAAAGCGGCACCGGCGGCGGCAGCGCAGCCAGCGATGCGGGCGCTGACCGATGCAGTGCCCGCTACCGATCCGCCGATGCTGTATGATGTTTATTTCTATTCCAAAATCGACCATCGACTCGGTGATGATGTATCCAAACAAATCCTCACCATGCTCTCGACCATACTGGCGGCGATGATCGGCTTCTATTTTGGGGCGAAACCCGGCGAGTCCGACCCCGATGCCACCAGGCGGGCGCAAGCTTCCGCCAATATGGAGGCGCAGATCGCCAGTGCGCCCGATGCTGAGGCGCTGGCGGCAAGAGTCGATGCGCTTCTGGCCGATACCACCCTCCAGGCATTGACGGAGGCGCAGCGCAAGGAACTGGGCGACCTGAAAGTCAAGGTGGCCGGGCTGGCGGAAAATGTGAAAACTACCAGCAACATCCGCATGTCCCTCACCACCACGCCGTCGCAAATGACCGCCGCCGCCGCCGCGCAAACGGAGGCGGTCAACCAGCTGAAGCAGGTTGAGAAGCGGGTGGGGGAAATTGGGCAGGGGAAGTAGGATGGTTGCGGGGTCATGGCTGCAACCGCTGTTGTGCGCGCCCGTATTGACGAATGGCTGAAACTTGACGCCGCGCAGGTGCTGGCTGACAGGGGGCTGACTGTATCGGATGTGGTGCGGATGACACTGACGCGCATCGCCAAAGAGGGTGCCTTGGCGTTTAAGCTAAAGGTGCCCAACGCTGAAACGCAAGCCGCGTTGGAAAAATCCCGGGCGATGATGAAGGCCCGCAATGCACGGTGTGCTGACTCGCAGGAAATGTTTGATGCCCTCTCGGACGGGAAACCGGCCAGCGCTGAGCGGGCGGGGTCGCCGCGAGCGCCATATATCATTTGAAATCAAGGCAAACTAAGGGGCAAATGTTTCCCAGGAACGTCGGAACGCAAAATTGGGCTACAGAATTGAAAGGAATTCTGATGACAAAAAGGCTCAGCCGAGCGCGGTTTGATCTCTTTGCGATTGGAACCCGCCAGTCTCCAACTGAACTCGTCGCTGAAGAACTCTCCTATTGGTCTGATCTGGACGAGAATGTGATTGGAGTCATGTTCCGTGATCGTGTCGACGGGGATTTCAACTGGGCGCTGATGGTTCGTGATCGCCTTGGCAGGTTTCGGGGTGTTCACTTCGACGTGAGTATCACCAGCAGGCGTAGGGCCGAGGCCGGTCTTCGTTTGAAAATCGCGGAAATGAGCCGAGTTACCGATCTGGCCGAACTCGGCATTCAGGGCGATGAAACCAATGTGCCTGTTGATCTTCTGACGGTGATTTCCGGCACACGCTCAGATCAACTGCACCCTTATTTCGTGGAATTAATGGAACGGCCAGGGAGGGCACCAGCACGTGCAGTCTTACGCGAAATTGGCCCTTGGCTGACCGCGACTGACCCGCATTTCGTGAAGGAATTTCAGCGGCACCAGTTCGATCAGCGGCTTTGGGAATTGTACCTCTGGGCCGCTTTTCGGGAGGGTGGATATGACGTCGCCCATGGTGAGGCCCCGGATTTTCGCGTCAGTGCGCCGGGTTTCGCGTTTGCGGTCGAAGCTTCAACTGTTGCACCTTCCAAGGGTGGAGTCATGTCACAGCATCCAAACCCAAAAACACCTGAGGAAATCGCTGCCTTTAACGCTGATTATATGCCGATCAAATACGGTAATTCTCTGACTAATAAGCTTAAACGGCGATCGGCCGCCAGTAAGGCCTATTGGGAGGAGGACGGGGCCGTTGGATTGCCTTTCGTGATCGCCGTGGCTGACTTTCACAAGCCAGCGGCAGGGAGTGAGCTTGGGTCAATGACATACACTCATTCAGCAATCTGGGGTTATCTCTATGGCTTTACGACTGATTGGGAGATGGTTGACGGCAAGCTGGTAATAGCAAGGCGCGACTTAGCGAGCCACACGTTCAAGAGTAAGACGATTGAATCCGGCTTTTTTAGCCTGCCGGATGCAGAGAACGTCTCAGCGGTCCTCTTTTCAAATGCTGGCACCTTAGCCAAGTTCGACCGAATTGGCGTGTTGGCAGGCTACGCGCCGCCAAATCATCAATATTTTAGGGCGGGGTTTCGATACGATCCAAACCCGAACGCTGTCATGGGCACCCAGTTCGTCGAAGAAGTCGGCAGCAAAGGATACTATGAGGGGTGGGCTGACGAATTACAGGTGTTCCACAATCCGAGAGCCTTGCGCCCTTTACCGAAGGAATGCTTCGGATCATTGAACCAGCATTTTTTCGAAGACAGTCAGATGGTTACCTACAGCGGTGAGAATACTGTGCTATCGTCGTTCACGATGATTGTGCAGGTGAATGGCAGAGACTCTGACGCAGGAGCGGTCGTCGGTACCTGAATGGGCATCCCCCTCACCCCGCCTCGGCAAACCTCTCCGCCTCGCCCAAATCCACCGAAACCAGCTGTGACACGCCGCGCTCCGCCATGGTCACGCCAAACAGCCGCGACATCCGGGCCATGGTGATGGGGTTGTGGGTAATGGTGAGGAACCTTGTGTCGGTTCGCTTGGCCATGGCGTCGAGCAAATCGCAGAAGCGTTCGACATTGGCATCGTCGAGGGGGGCGTCGACCTCGTCGAGCACGCAGATTGGCGAGGGATTGGTCAGAAACACCGCAAAAATCAGCGACAGAGCGGTAAGGGCCTGCTCGCCGCCCGACAGCAGCGTCATCGTCTGCGGCTTCTTGCCGGGCGGGCGGGCCAGAATCTCCAGCCCGGCTTCGAGCGGGTCGTCGGATTCCACCAGTTGCAGCTCGGCCTCGCCGCCGCCGAACAGGGTGGTGAACAGGTCCTTGAAATGGCCGTTGACCACATCAAACGCCGCCAGCAGGCGCTCGCGGCCCTCGCGGTTGAGGCTGGAAATCGCCTGGCGCAGGCGCTTGATCGCCTCCGTAAGGTCATCGCGCTCGGCTTCAAGGCCGGTTTTGGAGGCTTCCACCCCGGCCAGTTCGGTTTCTGCGCGCAGGTTGACCGCGCCCAGCCGCTCGCGGTCGGCTTTCAGCGCTTCCAGCCGGCGCTCCACCTCCAGGCGCGGCGGCGCGGTCTCGCCGGGGGCGAGGCCGGCGAGCGCCGCCAGTTCCTGCGGGCTGGTTTCCAGCTCGCGGGCGATGGCATCGAGAATTTCGCCGTGCCGGGTCTGGCGCGCCTCAACATTGGCTTGCGCCCGTGCGGCTGCTTCGCGGGCGCTGCCCATGGCCTCTATGGCCGCGCGGGCGGCACGGTCGGCGGCGGTCAGGTCGGCTTCGGCCCGGATGCGGGCATCGGCGGCGGCGCGGCGCGCCACTTCAGCCTCGTCAATTTGCGACATCAGGGCGCGTCGCTGCAGCAAAAATTCATCCGGCGCATTGGCGAGCGTTTCCTGCTCGTGGCTGGCCTGGCTGATGCGCTGGCCACATTCGTCAATGCGGGTTTTGGCGCGGAGGCTGCGGCTGCGCCAGTCCTCCCGGTCTTTGGCGATGTCGGCACGGCGCTGGCTGCGGCTTTCGGCATCGCGGGCAAAATTGTGGACTTTTCCACGGGCCTCAGCCAGTTCCGTCCGGTCTTCGGCGGCTGTGGCGCGGGCATGGTTGAGCGCGGCGGCGAGTTTGCTGTTGCCCGCCAACCCGCCAAGCGCCGCCTGCGCGCTTGTTTGGGAGACGGCGGCTTCGTCACGGGCCGCAGTGACGCGCATCAGGCCTTCGGTCAGCGCAGCGAGGCGGGCGCTGAGCTGGGCCCGGGCCCGCTCGGCCGCCCCATGTTTTTCGCGGGAGACATCAAGCTGGCGCTGCGCCTCGCGCTGGGCATTGCGGGCATCCGTTTCGGCCTGGGCGGCGGCGCGCAATGCGGCTTGTGCCGCGTCCAGTAGCGTGCGGGTCTGGCGCGCGGCGGCGCGGGCGGCCCCGGCTTCCACCCCTAGATCGGCCAGCCGGTTTTTCTCGGCCAGCCGCCTTGCGGCGGGGGAAGGCGCTTCGGCGGCGCTGGAAAACCCGTCCCAGCGCCAAAGGTCGCCTTGCCTCGACACCAGCCTCTGGCCGGGCTTGAGCTGGGCGCGCAAAATGGGGCCAATGGCGCGATCAACCAGGCCGATCTGTGCGAGACGGCGGGCGAGCGCGGGCGGGGCGGTGACATGGCGGGCAAGGCCTTCGACACCTCCGGGCAAGGCCGGGTCCTCCCGCGCTTCCAGCAGGGCCCAATGGGCGGGGGCGGCTGGGTTGACGGAGGCTTCCATGTCATCGCCCAGCGCTGCGGCCAAAGCAGCCTCGTAGCCGCGTGCGACGCTGATGACTTCGACCACCGGTGCCCAGCGATCTTCGGCGGGCCGGGCCAGCAGGCGGTGGAGCGTCTGCACTTCCATTTCGAGTTTTTGCGCGGCGCGTTCGGCCTCGCTGTGCGGCTGGCGGGCCTGCGCCTCGCTCTGGCGGGCAGCGGTATGGGTGCCTTCGCTGGCCAGCACCTGCTGTTCGGCGGCTTTGGCTTGTGTCTGCCGTGCCGCGAGGGCTTCCGCCAGTGCCGCAATTTCGGCGACGGCACCAAGGCCGCCCTGCACGTGCAGATGCTCGGCGGCGAGTTTTTGCACTTCCGCTTCGTGGCGCGCCAGCTTCTGGCTTTCATCGCGCAGGCTGGCTTCGAGACTGGCGCGGCGGGCGTTGAGTTCGGCCATGGCGGCCTGCGCGCTGGCGAGAGCCGCTTCAGAAACAGCCAGCGCCGACTCGGCCTTCTGAGCCCGGCAAATGGCGTCGGCCTGGCCGAATTTGGCACTGTCACCGGCTTGGGCCAGCGTTTCATCTTCCGCCGCCAGCCGGGCCAGCATGCTGGCGGCATCGTCGATCAAGGCCGTTTCGCGGGCAAGGTCGCGCTGCAACTGGGTCAGGCGGCGGGTAATTTCTTCCACCCGCTCCCGAGCCCGGCGCTCCTCGCTGTCCAGCGCCTCGCGCGCCATTACCAGGCGTTGCAGGGTCGCACCCGCTGCGGCCTCATTGTCGCGCAGGGGGGGCAGGACATGGGCGGCAATGCCCTGGGCACGGGCGGCCTCGCCCTGCGCCAGCGTGCGGGCGGCCACTTCCTGCACGGTTTGGGTCAGTTCCGCCTCGGCCTCGCCCAGTTGCGCCCGCATTTCGCTGTGGGTGATGTGCAGCACCAAACCCTCATGGCGGCGGATGTCGGCGGCAATTCCGCGATAGCGCAGAGCCTGGCGCGACTGGCGTTTCAGGCTTTCAATCTGGGCGTCAATCTGGCCCATCACATCTTCAAGCCGGACGAGATTGTCCTCCGCCGCCTTCAGCCGCAATTCGGCCTCGTGGCGGCGCGAGTGCAGGCCGGCGACCCCGGCGGCTTCTTCCAGAATGCGGCGGCGGGCTTGCGGGCGGGCGGCGATGATTTCGCCAATCTGCCCTTGCCGGACCATCGCGGGGGATCTGGCACCCGAGGAAGCGTCGGCAAACAGCAATTGCACGTCGCGGGCGCGGACCTCGCGGCCATTGATCCGGTAGGTGGAGCCTGACTCGCGCATGATGCGGCGGGAGACCTCGATGACATCCTGCTCGTTGAAGCCGGCCGGGGCAAGGCGGGCAGAATTGTCCAGCACAATCGCCACTTCGGCCAAATTGCGGGCGGGGCGGTTGCCGGAGCCGGAGAAAATCACATCATCCATGCCCGAGGCGCGCATGTTCTTGTACGAGTTTTCGCCCATGACCCAGCGCAGCGCCTCGACAAGGTTCGACTTGCCGCAGCCATTGGGCCCGACCACGCCGGTCAAGCCCGGCTCAATCAAAAATTCGGTCGCCTCACAGAAGCTTTTGAAGCCGGTGAGGCGGAGTTTCTGGAATTTCATCGCTGGTTTTCGTGCGCCCTGCCTGAAACGGAGGGCGACATAAAACCGGGCGGGATGCAAGGGGGCGGGGGGATTGGGCTGTGGGAAAGACTCTCGCGCAACCGGGCCGCCATCATAAAAAAGCCCCGCCTGCGAAGGCGGGGCATCATTTCTTCATTCAACAATCCGCTTATTGAGGAGGCAGATCCGTCACCTTCAGGTCACTGAACTTCCAGGTGTCGTGCTTGGCTTTTTCCGATTCCGCATGCAGGCCGATGGAGCCGCCGCCGGGGGGCACCTGGCCCTTGACGCTGGCGAGCTTGAGGTCATTCAGGTACATCGTGATCTGGTTGCCGCTGGTGGTGACGCGCAGGACGTTCTTGGCACCCGGTTCGGTCTTCAAAAGGTTGGTGGCTTTCCACGGCACAATATTGATATATTTGCCCTTTAATTTGCGCTGCAGGGAAGCGTTGCCCACCGGATCAATCTCGAACACGTAAAAATTGTCATAATCCGCGCCCCAGAAGACGAGGCCCCCGGCGGCCTGGTTCTTGGCAGTGGTATCATTGGGCGAGCGCACGGTGACGCAGATGTCGGCATCGTCAAACGGGGTGCCGCTATACATGATGTTATAGCCCGCATTGGCATCGGCTTTGATTTTAACCTTGCCTTCTTCGACCGAGACAATGCCAGGCTCCGAGCCCCAGCTGGCATCGACTTCACGGAAATCGTCGGCAAACTGGACATTGGGGCCCTTGCAGGCCAGGGCCGGGGTCGCGGCCAGCAGAACCGTTGCTGCCACGGCAGCCAATAAACGCTTGGACATTTGATATCTCCCTTGGGGTTTGCATGGCGATCGTGCAGCCATGGCCTGTCAGCCTTTCAAGACTAGCAAGCCTGAACGAAACATACATGTCTTATTTCGCACATTGCAAGCCAAGTGCCTCCAAAATATTTGAGCATCCGGAGCGGGGAAATTCGTGGTAAAATAATATCTGCGACAGCAACCGGGGCGACATTAGCGTAAAGCCGCCTGCAACCAGCCGCCCGCCGCAGTTGCGCCCCATGATCCGGACATGGCCGCCGATAGTGCCGCGCTGCCGCGCCAAAATTCCTTGCGGCAGGGTGAATGTCAGGCTGTCAGCAGCGGCAACCACGAAAATACGGCCCGGCAACAGATGCCGGGCCGTGCCTTCAACCTGAATATCACCGGCGTGCCTACCACAAGGCTCAGTGGCGCAAGGTTCACGAGCCCGGTTCGGTGCGGGTCACAGTACTGCGGGCGGCCATGAACCGGTCAAACTCCTCCCGGTCGCGCGAGCGGCGCAGGCCTTCAATATGGTCGGCAAACTCACGCTCGGCATCGGCGAGGCGCTTGCGCTCCTCTTCCAGCTTGGCCAGTTCGCTGGCGCGCCAGTCGTCAAAGGCGCTGTTGCCGGTTCGGCCCATGCCAAAACCCTGGCCGGAAGCAAAACCCTGCGCC
>JAYVYA010000072.1:0-5246 GCA_043784745.1 Hyphomicrobiales bacterium | reverse complement strand
CTGCGAGGCCTGGAACAAACTAACCGACCGCCCATGGCGCATCATGTCCATCGGATTGAGAGATTGGGCGCATGGGTTTTGATCAGGGAGTGTTGGTATGAGGCGTTGTTGCAGGACGAGTTGAGTAGCTTTGTCGATGCCTTCCAAATCGGTATCCGGGACGGACAAAGCCAGTCCGTTTGTGCCGACGCTGAACACCGGGCCCGGCGCAATTGCCGGAACGGGCAATGAAAATTCCTCCTCAATCCGCTGCATTTCCGCAAACACAGCCTTCGGCCCAGCCTGCCAGATATCATCAGCAATGAGTGCGTGGGCGATGTCGCGGGATGGGTTTGTGGGGCGGCCATGGAGGACCGCTTCATACCAGTTGATCAGGAACTGCCAGTTCTGGTCGGCAGCCAGCAGGTCGCGTTTCATTGTGTTCCAATGCAGCCGGATTGAGTTGGGCATTTCGGCATTGGCCCATAGGGGGCGGGCGACGAGGTCATGCGCGTTATGGCCTGCTTCTATGAAGCGGGCGTCTTCGGATATTGCGCGCCAAACTGCGGCGGCCTCGGCGTCAGCGGCGACGACGGCGTCAGCGGCGGCCTCGGCGGCGTAGTAGGCGGTGGCGGCAGAGGTGGCGGCGTAGATGGCGTCGGCGGCTGCATATGCGGCGAAGGCGGCGTCGGCGGCGAAGGCGGCAGCGAAGGCGGCGTCGTTGGCGGAGTAAGCGGTGAAGGCGGCGTCGGCGGCGATACCTAATTCTGTTGCCTTGGCTGGATATTTGGCAATAACCAAGGCAATGGTAATACACCGGAAAGTCGACAAAACAGTGTCAAACCGTCTTTGCGGCTGGCCCGTCTCGACCAGCCGCCCAACCATGGGCAATACTCGCAGTGCTACCCGCGCCGCAATGGCCACGCTCACCTCGTGCGGCTGCGTCTCAAGCCAAGCCCGCAGGCGCTCTCGGTATTTGAAATCGTCCATCCCCGCTCCCGCGCGTTGCCATTCAACCAAGGCAGCAGGATAGCTCGCGGGCCGGGGTATGCAAGGGCGATGCGGCTAGGTAGGTGCATTGGCCCACAGCAACCCTTGCATGGGCACCCAGCAGAATCTTGCGTGGCGGAACGGTCTGTGTTTGTTTTCGGCTCGCATTGCCCATATTTGGTCAACACAGGTTCTTGGATGCTTGGCCTCACACCTTCACCCCACAAGCGCCAGCCAGTCATCCTCCGAAATCACCGCAATGCCCAAAGCACTGGCCTGCACCAGCTTGGACCCTGCGCCCGGCCCGGCAACAACGAGGTCGGTCTTCCTGGAGACGGAGCCGGAGACTTTTGCGCCGAGGCGCCCGGCCATGGCCTTGGCCTCATCCCGCGTCAGCTTTTCCAGCGCGCCGGTGAAAACAATGGTCTTGCCTGACACGGGGCTGGCAAGTGCGACCGCTTCCATGGGCGCGGGCGTCACCTGTGCCAGCAGGGCGTCGAGCACCGCCCCATTATGCGCTTCGCCAAAAAATTCGGCCAGCGCTTCCGCCACTACCCCGCCCAGCCCCTCAATCCCGGTGATTTCGGCGCGGGCCTCTGCGTCCCCCGCCGCTGCCGCTTCCCCGGCCCGGCGCAGGGCTTCAAAACTGCCGAAATGCCGGGCCAGCCGCCGGGCGTTGGTCTCGCCGACATGGCGAATGCCGAGTGCGAACAGGAAGCGGTTGAGCACCAGCGTTTTGCGCGCGGCAATTGCCGCAAACAGGTTCTTGATCGAGGTGTCGCCAAAGCCGTCGCGGTCCTTCAATTTCTTCAGGCTGGCGCGGTCGCGTGCTTCCAGCGTGAAAATATCGGCGGGGGTTTTAATCAGGCCTTCGGCAAAAAACAGCTCGATCTGTTTGTCGCCCAGCCCTTCAATGTCAAAGGCCAGCCGCGAACAAAAATGCTTCAGCCGCTCCACCGCCTGCGCCGGGCAGACCAGGCCCCCGGTGCAGCGGCGCACCACATCGGTCTCGCCGGTCTTTTCGTCTGTCTCGCGCAAGGCAGAGGAGCCGCAGGCCGGGCAGATGTGCGGGAAGACATAGGCGCGCGCGTCCGCCGGGCGGCGCTCCAGCACCGGGCCGAGCACTTGCGGGATCACATCGCCGGCGCGCTGCACCGTCACCCAATCGCCGATCCGCAGGTCTTTCCGGGCAATTTCATCTTCATTGTGCAGGGTAGCGTTGGAGACGACGACGCCGCCCACCGTCACCGGCTCCAGCCGCGCTACAGGGGTGAGGGAGCCGGTTCGGCCGACCTGAATCTCGATATCGCGCAGGATGGTGCTGGCCTGCTCCGCCGGGAATTTATGCGCCACGGCCCAGCGCGGCGCGCGCGAGACAAAGCCGAGGCGGGCCTGCAAGGCGAGGTCATTCACCTTGTAGACCACACCATCAATGTCATAGCCGAGCGTGGCGCGCTGGCGCTCAATGGCGCGGAAATGCGCCAGCATTTGCTCTGGCCCCTCACACAATATCATCAGCGGATTGGTCGGCAGTCCAAACGCCTCAAGCGCCGTCACCATGCCGCTTTGGCTGGCCGCCGGCAGGGCACTGGCCTCGCCCCAGGCATAGGCGAAAAAATGCAATGGGCGGGTGGCGGTGATGGAGGCATCCAGCTGGCGCAGGCTGCCCGCTGCCGCATTGCGCGGATTGGCGAAGGCAGGCTTGCCCGCAGCAGTCTGGCGGGCATTCAGCGCGACAAAATCGGCATGGCTCATGTAGATTTCGCCGCGCACTTCCAGCACCTCCGGGGCTGCACCCTGGAGGTTGTGCGGAATTTCGGCGATGGTGCGGACGTTATTGGTCACATCCTCGCCCTCAAACCCGTCGCCGCGCGTCGCGGCCTGGGTCAGGCGGCCCTGCTCGTAGCGGATGGAGCAGGACAGGCCATCGATTTTAGGTTCGGCGGTGAAGGGCAGCGGGGCCGTGTCGGGCAGTCCGAGGAAGCGCCGCACGCGGGCAGCAAATTCCGCCACCTCCCCGTCGTCAAACACATTGCCGAGGGACAGCATCGGCACGGCGTGGCGGATCTTGGCGAATTTTTCGGAAGGGGCAGAGCCGATTTTTTGCAGGGCGGCAAGTTCGGGATGCGCCGCTTCCAGCTCGTTCAGCTGCCGCCGCAGGGCGTCATATTCGGCGTCGCTGACCAGCGGTGCGTCATCCCGGTGATAGGCGATATCGTGGCGCGCCAGGGCTTGGGTGAGGGCAGCTTGTTTGGTGCGGGGCGTGGTCATAAGGGCTGGTTTAGCAAAGCGGAGCGTGTATTTCCAGTGTGCCGGGGGAGTTGCGCGTTGCACCGGGCACAGTCAGCCGCCCGCCAGCAGCCTGGCTGCTGCTGCCCGCGCTTCTGCGGTGACTTCGGCCCCCGACAGCATCCGGGCTATCTCCTCCTGGCGGGTGATCTGGTCCAGCCGCCCCACCCGCGTCACCACGCTGTGGCCGTCCGGCGTCTCGCCCTTGGCAATTTTGAAATGGCCGCGCGCCCGTGCGGCCACCTGCGGGGCGTGGGTCACGGCCAGCACTTGCACGCGGCCGGCCAGGCGCGCCAGCCTTTGGCCGATGGCGTCGGCGACGGCACCGCCGACGCCTGAATCAATTTCATCAAACACCAGCGTTGGCGCGGAGCCGCGATCGGCCAGCGCAACCTTCAGCGCCAGCATGAAGCGGGCAAGTTCGCCGCCCGAGGCCACTTTCATCAACGGTCCCGGACGGGTGCCGGGGTTGGTCGCCACCCAGAATTCAACGCGGTCAATGCCATCCGCCCCGCCCGCTGCGGCATCCGTATCAATCTGGGTGATGAATTTGGCGCGCTCCAGCTTGAGCGGCGGCAATTCGGCATTGACGGCGGCATCCAGCGCGGCGGCGGCGGCCCGGCGGGCGGCGGAAAGAGCCTCTGCCTGCGCATCATAATCGGCCCGCGCAGTGCCGACGGCAGCAGCCAGGGCTTTCAGCCTCGCCTCACCGGCATCCAGCGCGGCCAGCTGCCCGGCGAATTTCTCGGCCAGAGCCGGGAGCTGCTCGACCGGCACCGAGAATTTGCGCGCGCCGCCGCGCAGGGCAAACAGCCGCTCCTCGGTTTTTTCCAGCGCGCGCGGGTCAAAATCGGCCTCGCGCAAGGCTTGCTCAATGGCGCGCTGGGCCGCTTCCAGCGCGTTCAGCGCCTCGTCCAGTGCCTTGACGCTGGGCTCGATCAGGGCAGGGGCCTGCGATTGCCGCCGCTCCAGCCGCCGCAGCACGCCGGACAAGGCCGCCATCGGCGAGCCGCGGCCGGAGATGGTCTCATGCGCCTCGCGGATGTCGGCGGTGACTTTTTCCGCCTGCATCATCGTGCTGCGCTCACTGGCCAGTTCGAGTTCCTCGCCCGGCTTGACCGCCAGTTTTGAGAGTTCGGCATGGGAATGGGTGAGGAAGTCGGCATCGGTGCGGGCTTTTTCGATGCGGATGCGCTCGGCCTCATGGGCGCTGGCGGCCTCGCGCCAGGCTTTCCAGGCCCGGCGCACACCCTCCGCCGCGCCTGCCAACCCGCCAAAGGCGTCAATCAGGCTGCGGTGGATAGCGGGGTCCACCAACGCGCGCTCGTCATGCTGGCCGTGGATTTCGACAATGGAGCCGGCAATCTGGCGCAACACCTGCGCGCTCAGCGGCTGGTCGTTGACAAAGGCCCGGGTGCGGCCATCGGGCATTTGCACGCGGCGCAGCAGCAAATCCCCGTCCACGTCAATGTCATTGCCGGCGGCGAGGGCGCGGGCGGGATGGTCCATGGCAAGGTCGAACACCGCCGTCACCTGGCCCTGCTTCTGGCCCTCGCGCACCAGCGAGCCATCGCCGCGCCCGCCCAAAGCCAGGGCAAAAGCATCCAGCAGGATGGATTTGCCAGCGCCGGTCTCGCCGGTCAGCACGGTGAGGCCATTTCCCAGATGCAGGTCCAGCTGGTCAATCAGCACGATATCGCGGATGGCCAGCTGAACCAGCATGGAGGCAGCTTTCCCGCCTCAGGTCAGCCCGATGGTGCGGCTCAGCTTGGAAATCCAGGAACTCTGGTCTTCCTGCGGCTCCAGCCCATTGCCTTGCAGGCGGGCGAAGGCGTCCTTGTACCATTGGCTGTCTGGATAATTGTGGCCGAGCACGGCGGCGGCGGTCTGCGCCTCATGGGGAATCCCAAGGCCAAGATAGGCCTCGGTCAGGCGCTCCAGCGCCTCTTCGGTGTGGCGAGTGCGCTGATATTTGCCGAGCACTTCAC
>JAYVYA010000071.1:0-4944 GCA_043784745.1 Hyphomicrobiales bacterium | reverse complement strand
CTGCGAGGCCTGGAACAAACTAACCGACCGCCCATGGCGCATCATGTCCATCGGATTGAGAGATTGGGCGCATGGGTTTTGATCAGGGAGTGTTGGTATTAATCGGGTTGAGAGTGAAAATTGATCAAAACGCGGTTCCTTTCCGCGAGTTGGTGCCTGGGTTTTGGGCGTGGACCGATCAACGGCTCGACTTGCCGAAACATTGGCGAGAATGGCTCGGGAGTCTCCGTGCCGAACAAATCGAGAATTGCAATTTCGCACTTCTCAGCAAGATTTTCTCCAAGACGCCGGACATTTTGGACGCTGAAAATCAGCTCCTGCAACTGCGCGCACGGGGCTTCTATGTCGGTCTGCTGCTGTGCAGCCCATTCACGCCTTCGCTTGCTCCGATCGCTCTCACTGGAGCGCGCCGTAATGGTGAGATCGACGTGCGGCAGCAGTCCACGTTCGACATCCCGTCGCTAAATGTGTTCAGAAATTATCCCGAGATACGTACTCACGAAGTCGAGCAGGCCGCACACCTTGCGCGACACCTCGAGACCCTAAAGACAACACCGCCTCCAGGTGGCCCATGGCGCTTATGGCGCGCTCTGTCGGTTTACGTCGTGGCGCGCTCTGCGCAGCGATTGCTCGACCGCCTACATCAATATTGCCGGTGCATTGATGGCTTGATTTTGTCCGAACCAGGTCGCGGAAACCGACAGTTTAAAAGTCGCACGGAGCTATTTATCGGCCCGCATCATCACGACCTTATGGGTCGGCTATATGCGATTCGTGGCGATGCGGAACACCTTCACGAACACAAGTATCTTGAGACGTTCGACCGCGCCACGCGGCTTGACCTCGTGCAGAAGGAAGCTATCGCTGAGTACATCGCGCGCAAAGCACTCGCGCACATCATCGGCACCCCTACCCTCTGGTCATATTTTAGCAATACGGCGGCCCTCGCATCGTTCTGGAAGCTTTCGGCGGCCGCCCAGCTGAACCTGTGGGCAGCTCTGCCAATCAACCCGAACGACGCGCTTGATGGCTTCGATCCTAAGGACCTTTCGGACAACGACCTTGGCTCGCCTTAGGGGGCATCCCCGCAAAACGCCTGCCAAGGTCAACAATTTTTGCCAGAACTGCCCTGGACCCTACTGCTCATCCTGCATCGGGTCCAGCACCAGCCCCTGCGGCTGGCCCTGCACTGGCCGGGACGATTGCACGGGCTGCTGCTGGGGCACCGCACTGGCGACCTGGCCACCGCCGAGGCCGTCGCGGTTGTAAATATCCTCGCGGAACTGCACGACGCCTTCCGGGGTGGCCCAGGAGGTGACGTAAATCCAGTAGACCGGCACGGCGGGGGTGATCTTGGCGTCAATGCGCTGGCCGGAGCGGATGGCTTCGTCAATCTTGTCGCGGTCCCAGCCGGGCGTCTCTTTCAGCAGCCACGCCACATAATCGCGGACGTTCTGCAACCGGATGCAGCCGGAGGAGACAAAGCGGTAATCATCGCCAAAAATGCCCTTGGCCGGGGTGTCGTGCATGTAGACGCCATAGGGATTGGCAATGTTGATGCGCACAACGCCGAGGGAATTTTCGGTGGAGGGGTCTTCGCGGAAGCGGTAATTGGTCGCTTCCTGCGTGCGCCAGTTGATCGAGGCGGACGGCACTTCCTGCCCGGCCTTGTTGATCATGCGGATGTGGTTGTCATTCAGGTAATTCGGGTCCGCCTGCATTTTGGGGATCAAATCCTTGCGGATGATCGAGGCGGGCACTGTCCAGAACGGGTTGAAATTGACGTCGGTCGCTTTGGTCTGCATGACCGGGGACTGGCGGTCAATCTTGCCGACGCCGGCGACGTGGTGGCTGAACACCACGCCATTTTCCACCGTCTCAACCGATGCGGCGGGAATATTGGCCATGACAAAGCGGTTGCCGAGATTGCCGGCAAACGAGCGCAGGCGAATGAGATTGGTTTCCAGCTGGCGCAGGCGAAGCTGGGCGGGCACATTCATCGCGGCCAAAGTCTGTTCGCCGACAATGCCGGTGGCGCTCAGGCCATGCCGGGTCTGGAAACGCTTGACAGCCGCCTCGACATAGGAATCAAACACCGGGGCATTGCCCGCTTGCGGATCGAGATCGCCCGTGATCATCAGGCGGCGGCGCAAGGCAACAACAATGCCGCCACGCCCGCCTATCCGGCCATTCTGGCCCGGCGGCAAGGGCTGCCAGCCACCGGCAGCGACAATTTGCTGGTATTGCTGGATGGCCTGTTCAGTTGCCGAAAGGGTCTGCTGCGACAGAACGGGGGTCGTGGAGCGGTGGACGCCGAGCTTGGCATCACCCTCATATTTCTGCACCCATTCGGCCTGGTCGCCGAGCTGAGCACTGGGATCGACCGGGGCGGCGAGCGCCCTGCCTGTCAAGGCCACACCCAAGGCGGCGGCGGAAACACCCAAAATGCCGTGGGCAAAGGCACGGCGGCTAAGGAAAACGGGGGAATGGCTCAATGTCGGCTCCAAAAATGCATTCGCTTTTCTTCACTTTGCCAGGCAAGCGTTTTTGCTTGCTTAACCATGCGGAAAAATCTGGCGAATGGTCAAAAACGGCCAATCGCCATATCTGCCTTCGCCTCAGGCACCCTTGATAGCCGCAACAAGCTGTCAACAATGTGGCAAATGGCGGCATTGGCCACACCGCCGCAGCAATTGTGCTCAAACGCAAAAAAGGGCACGCGAACGTGCCCTTTTTGCAACTCCCGGTGCGCGGGGCTGGCGATTACAGACGGAAGCGGATCTGGTCAGTCCAAAAGCGTTCCAGACGGGTCAGGGCCTGGTTCAGCTTGGAGAATTCGTCGGTGGTGATGCCGCCAATCTGCTCGACCGTGCGGACATGCTTTTCGTAGAGGCTGGTGACGATTTCATGCACGTCCTGGCCCTTTTGGGTCAGGCTGATGCGAACCGAGCGGCGGTCAACCCGCGAGCGGGCATGGTGCAGATAACCCATCTCGACCAGCTTCTTGACATTGTAGGAGACGTTGGAGCCGAGGTAATAGCCGCGGGTGCGCAATTCGCCGGCGGTCAATTCCTTGTCGCCGATATTGTAGAGCAGCAGGGCCTGCACCGAATTGACATCGGAGCGGTTGCGGCGGTCAAACTCGTCCTTGATCACATCCAGCAGGCGGCGGTGCAGGCGTTCCACCAGCGTCAGCGCTTCATGATATACTGGACGGACTTCGTTGATCCGGTCCGCCCTGTTAGCAACTACTTCGATCTGGAGAGCATTGTTCATGTGGCACCCTGTTTTCTGGCTGTTGATCCGCGCACCGGACCGGCTCGTTTGATGTCATGACTATAGGGGGCGCGAGTGAATCCCGGTTTAAACAACAGGATGAATCGCAAGTTTATCCATTTGGGTGAATGACAGCTTAAATAAATCAAGGCTTTACGATGAATCGGCTTTAACCTTGTTCAGTCCGGGCGGTTGGACTCCTCGCGCCCCGCCTGAAAGGTGACGATGAAATAAGCGATGACCATCGTGGCATCAATGGCCAAAAGCCCGCGTCCGCCGGGGAAAAAGCCCGGCAACAGCACGATTGAGGCCATTTGCGCCGCAATTGTCAGCAGCCACAGCACTCCGCCCCATGGTGCCACCAGCCATAAGCCGACAGCGGCGAGCAGGTCCGCCACTGCAAAACCGACCATGGCGGCCGCGCGCCAAAACGGCAGCCCCTCCAGCTCGGAGGGCACCGGCACCAAAATCGAGTGCCAATGCGCGAAACCCTGCGCTAACCACAAAAGCGCAAGCACGCGCATGAACCAGACCAGCATGAGCTGCCAGCGCACGCTGCCAGCACTGGCCTCCTGCGCATCGGCACCCAGCCGGATCGGGGGGGCAGCGCCCAGCGGCCCGGCTTCCCTGTCAGCACTCATGTCGGCTGCCCCGCCGCTGCCTGCATCTGGAGGTCACCGCCGGGCAAGGGCGCAAACATGGCATCCACTTCGGCGGCACTCACCTCATTGAGGCTGGCTGGCGACCAGCGCGGTTTGTTGTCCTTGTCGATCACCACAGCGCGCACCCCCTCGCGGAAATCGGCGCGGCGGAAAATCCGCGATACGATCCTGTATTCCAGTTGCAGGGCTTCGGCGAGGCCCATCATGCGGCCTTCCTGCATCTGGCGAAGGGCGACGGCGAGGGAGGTGGGGCATTTGGCCAAAATCGCCTGCGCCGCCTGCCCGGCACCGGACTCGCCACCCATGGCCGCCTGTTGCAGACGCTGCAAAATCTGCGGGACACTGGCAGCGGCAAAGCAGGTTTCGATCCACGGGGCAACGGCCAGGGCGGGGAGTTTGCGGCTGTAGCGGGCGATGGCTGTGGCCACGTCCTCCCCCGCCAGCAGCGCGGCTTTCAGCGCCGCCATGTCCGTGGAGGCTACACTGGCATGGGCAAGGCCCAGTTGCGTGGCTGGCTCGACCTTGACGCGCTTGCCGGTCAGGGCGAGATATTCGCCCCAGTGGCCGGGCAGGTGCGAGAGGAAACAAGTGGCCCCGACATCGGGGAAAAAGCCGATGCCGACTTCCGGCATCGCCAGCGCAAAACCATCCCCCGCCACCACATGCGAGGCATGCAGGCTGACCCCTGCCCCGCCGCCCATGACAAGGCCATCGACCAGTGCGACACAGGGTTTGGGATAATTCTTGAGACGCAGGTTGAGGCGGTATTCATCGGCCCAGAATTGCAGCGGCCCGTCAAAATCGCCCGCCAGCGCGCAATCATAGAGTTTTCGGATATCCCCGCCTGCGGAAAAGGCTTTTTCTCCGGCAGCTTCGATGACGACGCGGGTGATGGCGGGGTTGGCCTGCCATTCGTCGAGCGCGGCGGCGATGGCTGTGACCATGCCATGGGTCAGGGCGTTGAGCGCCTGCGGGCGGTTGAGGGTGATCAGGCCGCAGGGGGGCA